>NZ_JAUBRO010000026.1:0-66983 GCF_036701945.1 Microcoleus sp. MON1_C1
GCTAAATATAATCTTTTCAATTTTCCTAACTTGAAAAGATTTGATGCCTTTTCACAATTCATATAGGATTGCTATATGAATTGGCTTTATGGGCTAAAAGAGAATTTAAGTGTTCTATTTGTGAAAAATCAGCAGCCGATGCGGGAAAGTTAAAATTTGGACGCAAAAATCCCAATGATAGTTGGCATTTCTTAAATATAGAGATTGTTTGCGAAAAACATCACAAAATAAGGGGATAGTTATGACTGAACATAGGTGTTATTTTGGCAGTTTAATATCACAGCGCGCCGATAAAAATGTAACTCGTTTTTTTGTTTTTAATGCACGCGCAAAAGATTTGAAAGAGTGGTTGGGTATTCGACGAATAAAAGATGTCAAAAAAGGAGCGCAACGTGTACTAAGAAAAGCTAGAGCTAGTGCAGTTACAAAATTTATAGAGGCTAGTTCAATCAATACAATTCCTAATAGTATACTTATAGCTTTTGATCCCGGCAAAGCAAAGTTTACTTCTTTAAGTAAAGAAATTATCGAAGGTATTATTCAAACAAATAGTCCCTTAGAAAACCCTGTAAACATATTGAATGGCTGTGAGAATCAACTCAATTGGGGAGTTATTGAGTTTTCATTTGAACGCAATGAACAAGAGGATGCTAAACCAGCACTTATTGTAGACGGACAGCACCGTCTTTATGGTATGTCTAATTTTGATAAAGAGGATTTACCAATAACAGTTGTTAGCTTAATAGATGCTAATCATCAAGAACAAGCTTTCCAGTTTATTGTAGTAAATAATAAAGCAGTACGAGTTTCAGCCGAAAATGTCAAATCTATTATTGCAGATTTTGATGAAGATGAACTTGAGAAACGACTTGTACTAGCGCGTGTGAAATATGGTGATAAGCCACTGATACTTAGATCTCTTAATGATTCTCCATCAAGCCCATTTCAAAATTTATTAAATTGGTCTTATAACAGAGAGATTACAGAAGAAACTCAGCTAGTGCCAATTACTGCCATAGAACAAACAATGCGATATATTCGTAAGTCATTTACAGTGCTTGAAAATGATGAAGATTCCTTAATCGAGTTTTTCTGTGCAACCTGGAGAGCGGTGAAAGGAAATTACCCAGAGCTTTTTGGAAAAAATAATCAATTTATGACGAAGGCAAATATTAGTGCTTTCAATGAGTATATCACTGACCGATTAGTATATTTTTGGGAGATGGATTTACTAGATGTATTTGAAAGTGATGAAATTGAAGAAAAAGTGTTAGATATCATTAAACGTTTACCTAAAGAATTTTGGCTAAAAAATTGGAAGCTTAGAATTCAAGACACTCCCAATTTTAGAGACATCATAAAAAATGATTTAAAGACTATAATTACTAATTCAAAACTAGGCAAGGATTGGATGAATGGTTTAGAGTTGATTGAAACAGAGGAATAGAGAAGCTCCATATATTTGAAGCATTTGTTTTGCCCTTAAAAATCAAGTTCCAATTGTCTAACTAATCGATCGCGCCAGACAGACCTGGGCGGGCCGCGGCCCACCCTACGCCAGATCCGTTTACTTGACAGCAAGCTCGATCGCAGCCCCAACCAACTGCTCGTAATCCTCCAACAACCACGGAGGCAAACAAGTATTCGCATCCTGAACCCGCAACTGTCCAGGGCGACAATACAGCATCGCCGCCAACAAATTATTCACAGCTTTAGGCGCTCCAAACCCTTTACTCAACTCAACAACCAACGAGTTAAAAAACTCGCGATCGCTCTCATTCAGCGGCTCGTTAATAAACCCGCTGCCCAACATTGCTTTGTAACCCTTGCCAAAATCGCTCCGGTACAAAAGTTCCAGTTGTTCGTCGGAAACGCTCAGCCACAAATCAGCCATTTGCTTGCGAATATGCCGCAGATCTGCTATTGCCAATTCAGCCGTCGGATCGATTTCATAGAGATTGACGGCAGCAGTTAATTGATTGAGAAACTGCGGCAGATAATCTTGTTTGACAAGTGTTGGTTCTGTTGTCGCGAATACGCTTTCAAACACCTTTTCGTAATCTTCAAGCAACCACTGCGGCAAGCGGGTGCGAGCATCAGGAACCCGCATTTTTCCCGGAACAAAATACAGCATCGCACCCAGCAGAGCATTGATTGCTTGAGGCTGCACCAACCCTTGGCTAATTTCCGTCAATTTCTGCAAAAACTGCTGTTCGGCTTCAGTCATGGATTCTGCTTGCAAGCCGCAGCTAAGTATTGCTTGATATCCCTTGCGAACTTCTCCTCGGTAAAAACTTTCGAGTTTCTCTGAAGGAACAGTCAGCCAAAAATCAGCCATTTGTTTTCTGATTTGGCGGAGTTCCAAAACTACCGATTCGTCAGACGGATCGATGCGGTAAAGATTGACGCATCCTAACAGTTGATTCGCAAATTGCGGGGAGTGAATGTATTGAGCTAACAAGTCAGAAGTTGAATCATACTTGACAGCGGCTTCACTCTCAAAAACTTGTTCGTAATCCTCAATTAACCAGTGCGGCAAACGGTTGCGAGCATCGGGAATTCGCATGGTTTCCGGCGGGAAATACAGCATCGCCGCGAGCAAGGCGTTCACAGCTTTGGGATGCACTAATCCTTTGCTAATCTGGGTTAATTGCTGCAAAAATATTTGTTCGCTTTCGATCATCGGTTGACGTTGGAAACCGCTCTTGAGCAGGATTTGATAGCTGTTACCTGAGGCGCTTCTGTAGGCGGTTTCGAGGTTTTCGGCGGGAACGTTCAGCCAAAAATCAGCGATTTGTTTGCGGATTTGACGCAGTTCGGATATTGCTGAGATGTTTGAAGAGTTTCTTTGGTAAAGGTTGATGGCATTCGAGAGAAGATCGCCCAAGTCTGCCTGTTTGGGAATGCTATCCTGTAAGCTGCGGGATGCTTCCAGGTGGCTGGTTTGCCATTTACCAAAGAGTTCTTGGAATAATTTGCCGATCGCCCCAGAGTATGCAACACTGTCAAAACAAGCCGGATTAGCTTGCATTTTTTGCTGAATTTCCTGGCGATAGCGTTGCCGAAGTTCAGGATTAGTGCCGAGAGTAACTGCTAGCTGAATGTAAGATCCTTCGCTATTGGCAATTAAATCAGGTATAGAGAGCGATCGTAGCACCGCCGCCCCCATTCTCGATCGCAAAGTATCGCCATCCCTAACAACAGTGGGAAGTCCCACCTCTAACGGATCTACAAGGGAAGTAGTCCCCGCATAGGGATAGGAATCCAAATAAACATCCCCCAACTTCAAAACTTCTTTAACATCCGCACGGTTAGGAAAACTCTTCAACACCCGCAAACGATTACTCTCAATGCCATACTTAGCAAAAACGGCTTTCATATTATTCACAAAAGCCCCTCCAGGATAATGATTAGTCCAGCTAGGACCGAAGGGCATTAAAAACAGCACCGAATTAGGAACAGCAGCCATAATTTTGGCCCATGTTTCCCTTAACTCCGGCACTAGCTTATACAAATTAGCACTCGAAATAAAGACAACCGACTCCTCTGAAATGCCGATACTATTTCTGGTGAAATTAATGTTAGGAGTGTAAGGTTCGAGGGTATAGCTAAAACAGCAGCCAGGCCCGTCAATAGTGGCTAATTCCTCGCGATAATGCTCCTGTCCTTCAGGTGCAGGTTCCATCAACTTACCAGCAATGTAATAGTCAATGTGTCGCATTCCTGTGGTAACGGGAGAATTAAAACAGGTAGTTTGTACCCGCGCCAATCGATGCAATGCTAATAAACTAATCGGATGAGTAACCGCAGTAATATTGGTAGCAATCAGCAGAATATCTAAGTCATCAGCGCGGATTGTCTGAACTTGACTTGGCAAGTCATTAGACAGTTTAACCAGTCTGTCAGCACGACTCTGACAATACTGTTCTAGTTTATTCCCGTCGAGATTGAGAGCGTATAAAATAATTTCAAATTGCTCTCGATTCAGATATTCAAAAGCTGGCAAGGTAGCGAAAGTTTCCGTCATCGCCCCGAAATGTTTAGTCAGGACACCAAGGCGAATTTTCGGTCTGTTCGCAGGTCTAGCCGGAAAAATGCAATCAAGCGCAGCGCCACGATTTTTCATGGCATATTCAATAATATCTGCCCGTTTTGTGTATATATCCTTGAGATTTTCACTATTGAAGTACAGAGGAATAAAGTTAGCGCTTTGCGTGAAGAACGAGGCGATTTCCTGCCACACTTGTGAGTTTTGGTTCTTGAAGATATTGCTATGCAAATAACTGACCCATCCCTGCACATACCGACAATAATTGTCAGCTTCTCCTATTTCTTGAAAGAGAGTAGGCGCGGCAAACATAAATTTGAGATATTCGTTGACAAACCAATTAGGTATAGCTGCCTTTTCATAGTTCAGCATTAACTGATCTGCACGACGATAGAGGGCGGCTGCTAGTAGGTAGTTAATATCTTTGGGATTTTTAACTCCCTGGGACAGATGTGCTGCTAGTCGATCGATAACAGTCTTTTCGGCATCTGTCAGCGCTTCATCTTTGATGTTACTGTTGAGCAATAGCTGATGCGCCTTACCAGCATCACCGCCATAGGCATTTGCCAGTTGTTCTGCAGGCAGATTCAGCCAATAATTGGCAAGTTGCTGCCGGGATTGGCGGATGTTAGCGAGGTTTACTTCATTAGCTTGGTCTTTTTGATACTCTCCCACATATTGGGACAGCAAAGTTAAAAATTCTTCAGGTTGGTTAAATTCAACTAATTCATTAGCTATTAAATTGCCGTGTTGCTGCAAAATTTGCTGTGACCAACGCACTTCTTCTGGTTTGTAAAGTTGAGAGTGGAGGTGAATAATTGTGGCTCTCATTAAGTCTAATTTTGGGCGATCGCCAGCCATTTTTTGGGTTCTGCTAGATCCGTCGCCGTGCTGCCTGTAATAGAGATAAGGCTTAGGTAATCGATCGCCTAACCAGCCTTTTTCATAGGCCGAAACCCAAAATTCCCAATCTTCGCATCCCAGCTTCATCACTTTTTTCAAGCCGCCTACTTGCTCGTAAATCTCCTTTCTAAATAGGGAAGTAGCAGGGGCTTGATTGTCTCTCAAAAACCGATTGACATCAAAGTCACCGTGAACCACTAAATCGCAATTTGCTCCGAAGTGCTGCACATCTGTATAGACAAAACCAACATTCGGTTTTGCTAATAAAATTTCCACGCACTCCTCGATAAATTTGGGATGAAGTTTATCATCAGCATCTAGGAATAAAATAAACTTTCCTGACGACTGCTGAACGCCAACATTTCTCGAATCTGCGGGTCCCGTGTTGGGTTTATCTATGAGGCGAAGCGATTTTTGAGGATACAGTTTGATTAAATAATTGGCGAAGTTGCTGGTATCATCAGTGCTGCCATCATTGACAATTATGCACTCCCAGTTTGGATAAGTTTGACGGACAACACTTTCAACAGCTTCTCTGAGTAAAGTTGCGTGGTTGTAGCAGGGAATGATTACGCTGACGAGTGTTTCTGCGGAGGTGCGGTAGGGCATGGCATTTAGCTGTGATGGAGAGATTGAAACAGGTAATGTAGTGGCTGGTTTTACACCTCGGCGGGTGATCCCATATTCATCCCATATTTGCCGAGTTTCTTGGTACGATATTGGCGATGAATGTTGCAAACCTTGTTGATTTTCGTAGTACAACCCGAGAAGTTCTGGCAAGTGCACAATATTTTCGGTTTTGCCAATCCGCAGCCAAAATTCGTAATCGCCAGCCGCCCTAAATTCGGTTCGGAAATAGCGGTATTTTTCGTGCAGCAATTTTCTCCACATCGGCTGAGGGCCAATAATGCAGCGCCGTTCGAGTTCGCTGTAGTCAAATGCTGGCCAATTCCAGCACTTTTCTGCTTGGGTTTTTGCAAAAGTATCGTTAGCTGTGCTGGTGATTAATTGATCCGCATAAACCAGACTTACTGTGGCATTTTCATCCAAGTATTTCGCCATGATTTCTAGGGCATCGGGGCGGTGTCTGTCATCGGTATTAGCATTAGTCATGTAAGCTCCGCGCGACATCTTAATGCCTCGGTTCCAGGCGGCATATAGTGTTTCGCGCTCCGAAGAGCGATCGTACACAATATTCGGATATTTCGCTTGAAATTCCCGCACAACAGACTGTTCATTTTCTTGGGAACCGCTGTCAATCACTATGATTTCCAGTTTGCCTTGTTTGTACAGCGTTTGCTCTACCAAGTCCTGCAAGCAGCCGCGGATAAATTTTTCGGAATTGTAAGTAGAAACGATCGCAGATACTTTAAAAGCCGACGGGACAGGCTGGGAGTTCTCACCATTCCCTAATTCCCCCTGCAAGCCTGCATCAGTTGGCTGTTGAACGGAAGGATTCTCCGAATGTGCGCGCTCAGCTACTTGAAGCAAAAGTGAGCTAACAGTTGCAGCCATTTTCGACCAAGAAAACTTCTTAGCTTGCTCTAACCCCGCCGCAATTAATGAGTTGCGGACAGCGGGCTGCTGTATTTCCTGCAAAGCATTGACAAGCCCAATAACATCATCCCCGTTTACATAAACCGCTGCTTGTCCTGCTACTTCTGGAATCGAACCGTTTGGACAGGTGATGACTGGACAACCGCAAGCCATTGCCTCAAGGACTGGCAACCCAAAGCCTTCATATTTCGACGGATAAACTAACACTGAAGCACCAGAATAAGCAGCTCTCAGTTCGCTGTCGCTTAGTTGCAGCGTGTGGACAGTATTCCCAGAACAGTACAATTTCAACTCTGGTTCTAATACAGGTTTGCCACCTGCACAGACTATATCAAAGTCAAACTTGTTGGCAAGTTGAGAAAAGGCTTTGAAGAATAATATCCCGTTCTTGTAACCATGCCAGCCTACCCTTTCGCCTACCAAAAGAAAATAGGGCTTGGTAATGCTGTATTTTGACTTAAAGCCTGAAACTTCTTCTCTATCGGCTGGCGAAAAATTGGCATCAATGCCACAGTGCGCTACAGCGATAGAATTTGAAGAAATCTGCGGAAAAACCTTAATTAAATCGCGGGCTGTATTTTCCGAAATGGTGATGTAAGCAGAGGCGTGGCGGATACCGCAATGCTTTTCTCTCCACTCGGGATGACCAATATTTTGTCCCATCAACTCTGGAATCATGTCATAGGCCATGAATACCGATGGCGTTGACAAAGGCGTTGTATAATAAGTAGAAATAAATAAATCGGCTTTTTCTTCATTGCAGATTTGTTGGAGCATCGCGCGATCGCGATCGGTATTACCATAATCGTAAAGGGGAATAGTACGATAACGAAGACCGGGAATTTTTGGGGCAGTTCCCTTACGGTCTAAAAGGATAATATGTTGAGCAAAGTTCGTATTTGCCCATTCTTGCCAGAGGGATTTCCAAACGCGAGCAATGCCTGTATTATTATGTTGAAAAAATACACCATCAATGACAATTGTCGGATATTTTTGACTAGGGTTAACACCAAGTGCAGGTAAAGCAGACACAGTTTTAAAGTGCCAATTTTTTGTACTAATATCTCGTTGTGCAAGGGGTTCTACTCCACAAGCGATCGCGCTATTGACTTGACTCTCATCCTTAACCCAATCAAAGTATTGACGCAATAAGACAGGAAATTGAGTCTGTTGTTGCAGATTTAACCATTGAGAAGTCGCATTTTTATAACCATAATATTGCTCTTTAAAGCGCAATTGATTCGGGGTAACGTAGGCAAAATGTTGGAAAACTAACCCCTCTTTTTCGGTTTCTTGATGTCGAAAAGGATTAACAAACGCGACATCACGCCATTTACCGTTAGGTAAGGGTTCCGCTAATCGGGGCGGTTCATGGGTTGCCCATACCATACCTGGTTTAAAACGCCAAGTGCGTAGCCATTCATATTGAGGATTATTTGCATAACAATTACGAGTGCTAATAACTAAATTTTCCCCAACAAAATACCAACACCAATAAAAAGCCGCTGTTTTTTCAGGATGTTCAATAAACATCTGTCGAGTTTGGCAAATCTGCTCAAAAGTCCAGAGTTCATCTACATCAATTTGCCACAATAAACACTCTTCAGAAATCCGGGCAATAGGAGCATTTATCATTTCTCGTTTCCCTTCCCAAAATTGGCCTTCTGGCTTACGATAAATGCTAATATTTTGGGGATAAAGACGAGCCAGTTCCTCTAAATATTCGGTAGTCCCATCCAGGCTGCGCCCGTCGCGATGAACATCATCAGAAATGTTACCGCCCAGAGTTACACTCCAAGCCGTATCATGTTTTAAATCTGCCACCCCCTCGACAATATGCCAGTGCCATCGAAAGGGTAATTTTTTCAAGACATCAATATGATAACGGATGAACGGTTCACCATTGAGAACGATGGTAAAGAAATGAAGGGGAAGTGATGGAAATGCAATATAATTTTCATAGAAAGCATTAGAGTTGACAACTGCTCGACCAATCGCACCCGTTTTTTCTATACAATGACACTCATAACCATTGGCCATCAGGAAATCAAAAGTTTCTTTGGCGGTGTGCTGCATTCCCTCTAACATTTTTTGAGATATTTCAAATTGAATAAACTCAATTGCTTTTCTTGCTAAAAGATTCAGGCAACCATTAAGAACATCACTTTCAGCTCCTTCTACATCGATTTTTAAGTAATCTATTTTCTCAATCTTATGTTTTTGACAAAATGAATCAACTGTAATCCCGCTAACGGTTTCGCTTTTTACAATAGGTACATATTCCTGGGGATTTTCTGGATTTTCCATCTGCGGTCTGCCGATGCTGTTCCAAACCGAAAACTCATCAGGAAATTCATTAAATTCAATCAGTTTATTCTCGGACAATACTGCAGTCTGAAACAGGAAAATATTCGGCTTATTTTCTGTTCGTTGTTTAAGTGTATTAAAAGTAGTTGAATTAGGCTCAAATGAATATACTTTTCCTTCACGTCCGACTAAATTACTAAACAAAAGAGAATAGTTACCAATATTTGCTCCAATATCAAAAACAGTCATCCCTTGACGAACTAATCTTTGTACAAGCCGTTGTTCGATTTGTTCTTCATTAAACGCAAATTTTTCTTTCTGGAAAATGGCATAACCATTTCGCAGATGAACATTCTGCAATAAGAGTTGATAATTAGGATCTTTGAGAAGTTTATGGTAATTTTTATGGTTTTTAAAGGTATTAATATCATCTAGTAATATAAATTTAGCCCCATAGACTTCATCTAATTCCGCTTCCCCGGTAAATTCAGAACCATCTATTAAGACCACATCAAAAAAAATGATTTTATTTTCTGATTTTATTTGCTTAATTCCTGCCTGAGATCCTCCCGAATCTTGAAGATACTTGAGGTCCTGTTTGAGCCAATCTAATACTCGTTCTCTGGGGTATTGATTCAGTGCTGTTTGGTAAGAATTATAAAAATCAATAACTTCTTTTTCTTGAGCAAATTTATTCATTCCTACTGAGGAAACATTATAACATTTTACAAAACCATCCTTAGCATATCTGTTTTGTAATGCGGTAAATCTTGCCTGGGAAATTTCCATGCAAAAAAGTTGAGGATGATGGGGATTTTCTCTAATTCCTGTGACAAATGCTTCTGTACTTCCCTCACCGGAAGATGACCCTATTTCTAAAATGGTTTTGATATCTTCTTCTTTGGCTATTTGTTTAATAGCCTGATAAAATTGATCGTACTTAATTTCTGCGGGAATGATTTTATTGATTTCTGAAGTCATGATAAAATTTTCTCCTTTATTCATTGTGTTATTAATCTGGGAATGCGTTTTCTAAAAACAACCCTGAAGTTAAATTTAGTTACGAAAGAAAGCAGATTTTTGAGATCAGAGTATTGGGGTAAATGACGATTTGTGATAAACACACTTGGTTTCTGGGTCAGTCCTACTTTACCTTACCTAACAGTTTAAAATAACTTAGGCGTAACTACCACATCAACCGGGTTGTTCACTCCTGTTAAAGACTCAAGTGCAGTATTTCCGTCAACCAACCCGGTTTCTGCATGGCTATTTAACCGAAAAAGGGATTAACGCGATCGCCACCAGTTTTGATAATCTTGACAAATTATGCCTTATAGTGTAATAAGACACCCAAAAATTAGGACAACACCCAACTCTCCTGACGCCGCGCAGGGCTGTTCCGTTCCCGCGACCTCAGACCGCCACAGCATGGCCGGGATTCCTCACCACACAAAAACAAGTTACAATTACGTTAAGATTGATGAACATAAATAAAAATTCCCAAATCACAGGGACTAAAAATTAGGAGGATCGACCTCGGTGAATAAACGCTGGAGAAACGCTGGCCTGTACGCACTGCTGGCTATTGTAGTCATTGCCTTAGCAACGGCATTTTTTGACAAACAGCCCCCAAGTAGGGAAGTTTGGAAGTACAGTCAATTCATTCAGGAAGTCGAAGGCAAGAGAGTAGACAAAATAAATATCAGTTCAGATCGCAGCAAAGCCCTGGTCACAGCCCAGGACGGCAACAAGGTACTCGTTAACCTGCCGAACGACCCCGAACTGATCAACATCCTGACCAAAAATAACGTAGATATTTCAGTTCTGCCCCAAAGCGACGAAGGCTTCTGGGTAAAAGCCCTCAGCAGCCTGTTCTTCCCGATCCTGCTTTTGGTCGGACTGTTTTTCCTGGTGCGGCGCGCCCAAAACGGGCCCGGCAACCAAGCCATGAACTTCGGCAAATCCAAAGCTAGAGTCCAAATGGAGCCGCAAACTCAGGTGACTTTCGGCGACGTGGCCGGCATCGAACAAGCCAAGCTAGAGCTCGCAGAAGTCGTGGACTTCCTGAAAAATGCAGACCGCTTCACCGCAGTCGGAGCAAAAATCCCCAAAGGCGTGCTGCTGGTCGGCCCTCCCGGAACTGGCAAAACCCTGCTGGCAAAAGCAGTGGCTGGAGAAGCAGGCGTTCCCTTCTTCTCGATTTCCGGTTCAGAATTTGTGGAAATGTTCGTGGGTGTCGGTGCTTCCCGCGTCCGCGACTTGTTTGAACAAGCTAAATCTAACGCTCCTTGTATCGTATTTATCGATGAAATTGATGCCGTAGGCCGCCAGCGGGGCGCTGGTTTGGGCGGTGGTAACGACGAACGGGAACAAACCCTGAACCAGTTGCTGACCGAAATGGACGGCTTTGAGGGCAATACTGGCATCATTTTGATTGCTGCCACGAACCGCCCCGACGTGCTTGATGCAGCGCTGCTGCGTCCGGGTCGCTTCGATCGCCAAGTTGTAGTCGATCGCCCCGACTTCGGAGGCCGCCTAGAAATTCTCAACGTTCACGCCCGCGGCAAAACTTTGTCGAAAGACGTGGACTTGGAAAAAATCGCCCGCCGGACACCCGGTTTCACCGGTGCGGATTTGTCCAACCTACTCAACGAAGCAGCAATTTTAGCCGCCCGCCGCAACTTGACCGAAGTCTCGATGGATGAAGTCAACGATGCGATCGACCGCGTGCTCGCTGGCCCGGAAAAGAAAGACCGCGTGATGAGCGAAAAGCGCAAAACTTTGGTAGCTTACCACGAAGCCGGTCACGCTTTAGTCGGCGCGCTGATGCCCGATTATGACCCCGTGCAGAAAATTAGCATTATCCCCCGCGGCCGCGCTGGCGGTTTGACTTGGTTCACACCCAGCGAAGATCGGATGGATTCTGGCTTGTATTCTCGGTCTTACTTGCAAAATCAAATGGCCGTAGCTTTGGGCGGCCGCATTGCTGAAGAGATTGTCTTCGGCGAAGAAGAAGTAACAACCGGTGCGTCGAACGACTTGCAGCAAGTGGCAAGAGTAGCGCGGCAAATGGTGACTCGCTTCGGAATGAGCGATCGGCTAGGCCCTGTAGCTCTGGGTCGCCAACAAGGCAATATGTTCATGGGTCGCGATATCATGGCTGAACGGGATTTCTCGGAAGAAACCGCAGCGACGATCGACGATGAAGTGCGTTTGTTGGTAGAGCAAGCTTACCGCCGCGCTAAAGATGTACTCGTCGGCAACCGCCACGTCCTTAATGCTTTGGCAGATATGCTAGTGGAAAAGGAAACTGTGGATGCGGATGAATTGCAAAATTTGTTAGCTAATAGCGATGTGAAAATGGCGACGATCGCCTAATCGATTTTGGGTTTTGGATTTTGGATTTTGGATATTCGAGGAAATCTAAAGTTTGAAATCAATAATTGGGGTGATTCTGGGATGTCTGGAATCGCCCCGATTTTTTTATGAGTGCGATCGATTTTAGATTTTCAATTGGGGATTTTAGCTTGAATCTCAAGAATGACCAAGTAATCAGACATTCCCCCTACCTTTTTCCTGAAGCTGCCGCTTAACTTCTTCCCTGGGAAATCTTCTTTCATCTTTTCTCTATTCAATAATCCGACAGTCCTCAACATCCTCCCAGAGCTCGTCTGGGTAGTGGAAGTCAAGCAGCACCACGAGTTTTTAGCATTGAGAATCAACTAAAAAGTGAAAGTGTGTCGGTTCGTGGCATTCAGCCAGAACCTCAGCCAAAAATTCGCTGTGTTCTTTGAGATCAACAATTGCAGCAGTTTTTTTGCCTAGATTTTCAGTTCAAAATTGAAGGTGGAGCATATTGTAATTTGGCATATATCGAAGTTAGTAACCTGTATTAAAATTATATGCGAGTCAACATGAGACGAGTTCCCAATTCGGGAGCATTCCCAAATCTAAAATCTAAAATTTCCAATTGTATGAATCAATGATACAACTTCCCAATCCGGGAGCGTTCCCAATTCTAGAATCTAGAATCTAGAATCTAAAATCTAAAATCTAAAATCTAAAATTGTATGAATCATCTATCTTGGTTGACACTACTAAAAAAACATCGGGCGATCGCCGTCATCCGTTCCTCCGAAAAAGAACTCGCTCGGCACATGGCATCATCGGTAGCAGCCGGAGGAATCCAGTTTATTGAAATTACTTGGAACACCGACAAAGCCGCTGAATTAATTGCCGAACTCCGCTCGGAATTCCCTAGTTTTAGTATTGGCACTGGCACTTTATTAAACTTAGAACAGTTGCAACAAGCAATAGACTGCGGCGCTCAGTTTCTGTTTACTCCCCACACCGATTTAACTATGATTAAAACAGCAGTTGATGCCGGAGTGCCGATCGTCCCCGGTGCTTTTTCTCCTACGGAAATTGTGACCGCGTGGCAAGCAGGCGCTACCTGCGTTAAAGTGTTTCCGATATCGGCTTTGGGAGGCGCCGCCTACCTGAAAAGCCTGCAAGGCCCCCTGGGAAACATTCCTTTAATTCCCACTGGCGGGGTGACGCTGGAAAATGCGAAAGTATTTATTGAGGCCGGGGCGATCGCCGTTGGTTTAGCCGGAGACTTATTTCCTAAACACTTAGTGGAAAATCGCGATTGGCGCGCAATTATCCAAATTGCCCGAGATCTTACCCAAAACTTAACAACTTGTTAAGCCCTGTTTCCCAATCCAACATTTCAAATCTACAATCTAAAATAGGAGAAGCCAATCTAAAATCTAAAATCTAAAATCTAAAATAGTACGAGGTGTAAGAAATGAACAGCATTATCAACTCAACTTACTTCCGCCGCGTTGGAACTTTCTGTGCCGGCTGCGCCCTCACTTTTGCTACATTCGGCGGCGGTTCAATGACGGCATTTGCCAACGAACAGCACAACATAATTGCCAATAAAATTATGTTGTTGCAGCAATCCAGCGAACGCTGGATTGAAATAGATTTGTCAAGACAAAGGTTAATAGCTTGGGAAGGAAATACACCCGTTTACGCGGTAGTTATTTCCAGCGGCAAATCATCGACTCCCACCCGCACGGGAACCTTTGCCGTTGAAACCAAACACCGCGTTACTAGAATGACTGGGCCGGACTACGACGTGCCGGACGTTCCCTATACAATGTATTACGACGGAGGCATGGCAATTCACGGCGCTTACTGGCACAATTTGTTTGGCAATCCCGTTACTCACGGCTGCACAAATGTAGCTGTTAATCACGCTAAATGGCTATTTGAATGGGCCTCGGTGGGAACACCCGTGGTGGTGCACAAATCTCAGGTTTAGGGCATTGGGCATTGGGCATAGTCAAACACTATTCAATCTGTTAGAACCCCGACCTCTTAAAGAAGTCGGGGTTCTGGGTATTATGTTATTTTAGGGGTGCTTACTTAACTGCTGCTTTTAACCACAATCCCAATTGTATAAAACCTTACTGAAATCTAATTCTCTGAGTGCTGATTCATCAATAAAAAAGTTACCTACACCACTGTCTCCCCACATGATATCTACTGTCTCATTGGAATCGGTATCCATTTGTAACAGAAGAATGTCTGGCTTTTGTTTTTGATCGGAGTTACTACTATATTTTCTTACGTCGTCTTGTGTAAAATCAGGATAACCACCTATTTTATGACCAAAGGAATGCGATATTTATCGGTACTCATCCTCAATTTCAGGGTTCATAAATAACTCGTTAATTTCTTCTCCTAATAGTTCAATAAATTGGTAGTCATTGGTACTAATCGGCGCAGATTTTTTAGTAAATTGCAAGCCGCAACAGCCATGAACAGGAAAATATGCTGGTTGCGGAACAAAATCATAATTGGTAATGATGTTTTCAACTTGGAAGTCGGGCTGAGGAAAATAGATTATTTTGAATCTGTCTTCGGCTGTGGGATTATCTACATCGGCGGAAGTGTCCAAATCTAAACCATATAGGTCATCGTCGGCTATATAAAACTGCAAAATTCCCCGATCGGGAAAACCATCTAAAGGCGGTATTTCATCAAAGTTGAGTTGCGCTAGCAAAAATAAATATTTACCCTCACAAGTTTTGGGATATTCAAAGCCTTTAGGTAAATAAGGAAATCCCCCAAATTTACTCTGCCACCAATTAACGTCATCATTATTCTGGGTTTGAATTTCGATGTAAGGTTTAATGGTAGCTTCGATTCTGTCGCGATACTTTTCTAATTCGGGAGAGAGGGGAAATTCTAGTTTGTAGTTCATTTACTTTTAAAAATATGTTTTGAACGCAATCAGTAGGGTGCGCCGAAGCGCACCTTACCTGTAAAGCCTATTCCTAACTTAGCTGCGCCACGGGTTTATCCTGTAACGATGTTTGATTTGTCAGCAAGTCTTCCACGGTAATTCGCAAAAAGCGCTGTTGGTCAACGCGGAACAAAACTTTTATGCGATCGCTCCCCGGATACCCAGGCCGCGTCAAGCGAAAGCAAGCGTCTCCCTCGCTTTCGCTACTTATAGCGACGGAGACGCTTGCACTGCAACTCGAACAATTATTTATAATTCCGATTCCAGCGGAAACGATATGACCTCTTCCTTTGATTAATGACTCACTGGACATCCTCCTGTCGTTAACCCTGTTAAGAAATTATTGGTGTCAAAGAAATGTTCTACAGACTCAATCTTTAAATCCTCTGTGACTTTAGCAATGCTAAGACCAATAATTTCAATAGTTTCTCCTGTCCCTTGATGATCTTTGTAAGCTCCCCTAAAAGTACCCCAGTGTCTCCACTTAAACACAACGTTAGGAGGCCCTGCAACGACTTCAACTAATTCCCAGAGAAAGCCATCGGGAAAAGCTGTGTGAAAGAGGTTGTAGGAGGATTGAAAGGTTTCATCAGAGGCGCGGTAGTGCTCTGAGTTTTCTAGAAAGAGATTATAGGTTCCCTGATCTACAACTTCTTGGGCTGTGTATTCTTTTCCTCCATTAGTGCTCATACGGAATTTATCCGTAACTACAGATATCCATTGTTGGGGATTGGTTTTGAAGGATGCTTCCATTTCAAATGTTCTCACCAAATTATAGGCGATCGCATTCAAAGACCCTTCGGCATGATTGTGTTTCTTTTCCTTTTCCAAGAAAGCATTAGTGCGAGAATAGTTGGGACGATTCCCGTCCCGCCATTCTACTCCCTCATCCTGTTTCAGAACTTCTTCTCTATCTTGCACCCAGAGGGGTAAGCCGGGAGTTGTACTCATACCTGTTAATCTCCTAGGATTTGGGTTAATAAAAATCTTGATACTACAATGAAAGACTGGCGGTTTTGAGGCGGGTGGATTTCACAAATTAGTATACACGAAAATTGTCCCCATGTCAAGCCACGCCAGACATAAACTTAACTATCTGCATAGGTTGTCGTCTCCAATAGACATCTCCAAAAACTAACTGGTTCCTAGGAAGAGCTTGGGAAGCGATGTCCAGAGGAAGAGCCTCGCTTTCTGAGCCGGAAAATTCGAGGCTCTTCCTCCGGATCTGCATTCCTAGGAAGAGCCTGGGAACCAGTAAACCAGTAATTTCTTAGTCCCCCTCTGCTAGGACTAAAGTTTGACTCTATGCAGGGATTTCAAGAGCCGAATTATCTACCAAATTATCTAAAGTCTATCCTTAACTTAACTGCACCACGGGTTTATCCTCTAACAATGTTTGATTTGTCAGCAAATCTTCCACGGTAATTCGCAAAAAGCGCTGTTCGTCAACGCGGAAGAAGATTTTGATGCGATCGCTCCCCGGATACCCAGGCGGCGTCAATTGAGCGATGCTGCGTGCTCCGTCTTTATCATTTAAGGGCTGTACCGATGTTTGACCCGCGAGTTGCCGAGTAATTAGCCTGTCCCCGTCAAAATATATCTCCGTGCCACCTGTTTCCGCTCCCAATTCGCCGATAATTAATTCTATACTTGGCTGATTTTCTAAAGAAGCTCCCAAGACTAATTCTACCGGTTCGCTCATCGGATAGGACTGGCCGGATTTAATTAAACTGTGCCAACTGTGGCAATTGTCGCGGCGGTTCCAGTAGCGAATTCCGTAACTGTGATAGAGAAAATCTTTGATTTCTATGCCTTGACTCAGTTGCAGAGCACCTTGGGCGATCGCCTCAAAGGGTTTGTCGCAGCGAATTTTTGCCTGATCGAAATATTGCTGCACCCAACGCCCGACAGCGGGAATTTGTACAGTACCGCCAACTAGCAAAACTGCATCGATATCCCCAATTTCTAAGCCTTGGCGCCGCGCTTGCTGCAATACTTGATTCATGCACTCGTCGAGTTTGTCAAAAAACTTATGTTCAGCGAGGATAGATTCAAAACGAGTTCGGTCTAATTCTAATTCGTAACTCTCAAAATTTTCGTCATCAAAATAAACCTCAACTGCCTGATTCACTAAAGACAACTGAATCTTTAACCGTTCTGCCAATCTCGTTGTAATCGGAGATTTTGCCAGCCCTTTTGTTTGAACAAAATAGTCAACCAGCCAATTATCAATATCAGAACCGCCTAAATTTTGTCCGGCTTTAGCCAAAACCCGGGCAACTTTTGTTTTTTGCGCTGAAGATTCAGCTAATAGCTTTTCGCCCCACTTCAGAATAAAACCAAGGGGCTTTTTGTCGGCGGAAGCGTCCAAACGCACCAAAGAAAGGTCTAGAGTTCCGCCGCCGAAATCAATGACTAACAGATTTTCGCGATCGGCCAAACCGTAACCCAAAGCAGCCGCCGTAGGTTCGTCCAACATCCGCACCTGTTCTACTTGCAGAGATTGTGACACTTTGCCCAACCAATGGCGGTAAGCTTCAAAACTATCTACCGGCACAGTAAAAATCAAAGAATCGATCGGCAAGGGAAGTTGGCGAATTGAGTTCACAATTTGGCTCAAATACCACTCACCTACTTGTTCAAAAGTAATAAGTTGCCCGTCAAGTTCCGGCACAAAACCCTGAACTGAAGTGCCAATTCCTCGCTTAAAATTGCGGAAAAACCGAGAATCTCCACTCAAATCCAGGCCTCTGTCGCGGACTTGCTGACCGAGTAAGGCTTTACTTTGAGCAGCGTCCTCAACGTAGAGTAAACTGGGAATTAGGGGCGGGTTTTGAGCCGAGATTGCCGACAATCCCGGTAATTTCAAAGTTTCGGGCTGCTGGAGGACTTGATTCCAGCGAGCGACGACGGTGTTGCTAGTTCCAAAATCAATTGCGATCGCCATTCAGCCAAAATACACAGCTACGAGGGATTAAATCATATTATGGTATTTGGAGCCCCAAATGCAAATAGATATCAAAATTATGCTTGGATAAATACTTTGTTGCAACCAAAACTGCTTTAGTGGCGGAGTCTTCCATTTTGTGCAACTGCATATTTTTCGTTGCAACAAATAAGCGCCACTTTTATAAGAGTCACAAAACTCATACCATTTTAGATTTTACCTTAAAAGCTTTGGAATAAGTGACTGCATAAGGGTTTGGAGTACGGGTCTACAGTTGCATTTTTTTTAAAAGTGGTATCACCTGTCCGGCGCCGCCAAGGTTTGACCTTTGATATCAATCCTATTTTCAAAGGAAGCGTGAAAAATGCTGGATATGGGCGATCGCAAATCAGCACTATTGGCTCTAACACTGCTTGTCCCTGCGGCTAGTATTGGTATCATAGCAGCCTTGTATATTGCCCCGGGACGCTGGGGACAAACACTCTCAGTCTTTTGTCAACTTTGGTTGCTGGTTTTTCCGATCGCGTGGTCTGTTTTTGTCGATCGCAAAAAGCTGCGTTTATCCGTTCCCAAGCGCCAAGAATTGCTGGCTGGAGCTATTTGGGGAATATTCATGTTTGCGGTAATTCTGGGTATCTATAGCCTTTTTGGCCAGCACTGGATCGATCCTGTAGTTGCTAAAGAAAAATCGTACCAATTAGGTATTAGCAGCGCTAATATTTACTTGATTGTAGAAGCATATTTTGTGCTAGTTAACTCATTGATCGAAGAATTTACTTGGCGGTGGTTTGTCTGCAACAAGTGCCAGATTCTCATACCGGGAACAAAAGCAATATTTCTGAGTTCGCTATTTTTCACGCTCCACCACATTTTTGTAATAGCCGCTTACAGCGACTGGCAGGCTGTGCTCTTAGGCTCCTTAGCTGTCTTCGCCGCCGGGATAATTTGGTCGCACTCTTATGTGACTTACGGTTCGCTTTGGTCGAGTTATATTAGCCACGCGATCGCAGATTTAGCCCTAGCAACTATTGGCTGGCAAATCCTCTTTAACTAGCTGCTTTTTCAACGACTATCGCCGGCAATTCTACAGTAAAAATTGACCCTTTTCCCAACTCGCTCTCCTGACTAATATCTCCCCCCATCATCTGACAGAATTTCTGGGCGATTACCAGTTCCAAACCCGTACCGCCGTACCTGCGAGTAGTAGACTCGTCCGCTTGCGTAAAAGCTTGAAATACTTTCTCAATTTGCTCTGCCTTCATCCCAATTCCAGTATCGCTGACTTTGAAACTTATCCATTCGGTAGTGTCTTTTCGTAAAGGATGAAGAATAATCGACCTTTCGAGGAGTCTTACCCAGTCTGACTTCCAAAATAGAGTATTTTACTCTGTCCTTTACGAAATACCACTACCATCCATTCTTCACCAGCCGAAATATCAGATTCTGATTCTTTCTTCCTTTTTTCTCCTTCTCGCTTCGCTTCTAAACCTAAAACATCCGATTCTACGTGTTCCTCTCCCAGAGAACTAAATTTTTATTCTGACTTCCCCCTTTCCTCTTCCTTATTCCGTCTAAAGCGGCTTACTTCTAAAGTAATTTTCCCAGATTCGGTAAATTGGCTGGCATTGCTCAGCAGGTTTAAAACAGACTGATAAATCTTAGTAAGATTAGTATAAATCGGGTTCATACCGGGCGGATACTTGACAGTCAAAATATTGCAAATTTTGTCAATTAAAGGTTTAAGAGTAGTAGCCACCTCGTAGATTTTTGCCGAATTTTTGCAAAGTTATCAGGAGAATTTTATTCTTCCATATTTAAGTTAATAAATTTTAAAAAATTATTAATGACAGATAGCAAATGTTGGCTTGCATGATTAATTTTTGTAAACTCGGAAGTAATTATTCACAATTCAGGTCGCAGGCTTCCTATTCTAATATGTCGCTGGAGCCGATAATCGCATTCAGAGGCGTGCGGAGTTTGTGGCTCAGGTTGGTCAGAAATAAGCTTTTTGCATTGCTAGCTTTTTCCGCTTCGTTGCGAATTTTTTCTGCTTCCTAATTTTTGGCTTCCCAGCTAGAAAATAACTTTTGCAATTGCAAAGCCATTCGATTGAAAGCTTTGGCTAACGTTCCCAATTCATCTGGGCGATAGATATTTACTCTCTGATTCCAGTCGCCGCCCGAAAGCAGTGCAGCGGCAACTGTCAAGTCCGCGATCGGCCGAACCAAACGGCTGGTTAATATCCACCTGAAACCGCCGGCTCCCAAGACGACAAGGGCGGTAATAATAATTGCAAACTGCCAAAACAACTGTTCTTTTTCTAAAGCCTCGGCTTCTTCCTGCAAGATAATTACGCCCCAGCCCCTGTCTAATTAATTCAGACATGAAAGCCATTTCACTACCCGCTCATCGCCGAATAAAAATGCACCACTTTTGCCTGCTAATAGAGTGTTGAATGCGGAGAGTTGCTGAGGTTTATTAGTTGCTTTTTAGCAAGTAAGTTTGGGTCGAGATGACCGATTAATTTACCTTTTTTTTCCAAAAAAAGCGAATCTAATTTTCCAGATGCGGACTGTTCCGACCGAGGGACGGCGCTTAATAATATACCTATAATAGCTACTCCTTGAATTTTCCCCTCTTGGTCGGCAGATTTATCAGTTGAATTTAATTGATGTGTGTGAGAAAATTGTTGTTTAAAATTAGTTGCTAGTTCGAGAAGGTGCTTGGTTGTAAAATCGACGCTGCCACCAACTGGCAAGCCTAAATATTTTTTTGGAAATTGCTCAACGGCGTCGGCGTTGGGGTTTCCGTAAGTTCCCGTAATTTCGTTTTTGTAGTACCCGAGTTGTTTGAGTTGCGGCTGCAATTGGCTGACTGAATTTCCTCGATCGCCCAAACTTAAAATAGCAAATTCCCGAATGGGTGTTGAGAAAATAACTGCGGGTTTTCCAGTTAAGCGATATGTCAAAGCTTCGCGGGTAATTTCAGTGCCAGCAACTCTACTTTTAAACCAATACCGATCGCTGCGGTTGATGCGATCGGGTGGCGTGCCGCTGCCGCGGGCGACAACGTACCTTTCTAAATTGTCAGCTTCGGCAAGGTATATGTGGCTGTAGCTGCGGTTGATGCCAACTAGCAGCCACAAGTGTTTGCTGGCATTCCTGCTGATTGTACGGGGTTCTTGACTGATGCTGTGCAATAATCGAAGGTTCATATCTTCCTACCGGAAGATGCTTTCCGTTAAGCCATCTGAATTTAATTCTAGGTTTTGTTTTGCTTGCGATCGCATAATTTTAGCTGCATGAAAACTGGCCAACATATCGCTGCAAGCATCGGCGGCACAACCCCCAAGAGCACACCGATTGTCATCGGCAATTGCAAACTTAGGAAAAATAATGCTTTCATAACATGAAATTTTTTGTACGCGAAATCGTTTGATACATACCACGAAGTTGCTGCTACTGCTTAGGAGTCAAGGTTTGCACGATATAAACCGCTCAACCTTGAGTATTCCTTTGATCTTTATAGGGTCATTTGATAATTTGCTGCTGAACTTTTGTTACGGTAATTACTTAGACAGGAATAGGAGCGGAACGCTACATATACTCTGCCCCCCAGTGGCAGTATCTTTTGGGAACTTTTTCATGAGATAGCCTTTTATTAACAAATTTAAAACTCACGCAGCTAATTAAATTTATATCGGTGAAACTCTATCTTCTGTAGGACGATTGAGAAACCTATTTTTTCAAATAGTGGACGCAGCAACCAGTTTTTTTGAGGAACATACGACAACTGATCGCAAGGGATATCGCTTTAAAAATCGGCTTTCTCTCCTCCTTCGCACGTCCACGACAGTGATTCGCGCGATCCCGCCCCAGGAGGTATCTGAGAAAACCACCATCTCATAATCTTGATAAAATAGGATATTGTGTCTTGCCATACCGACAGGACAGTTATCAAAAAATCCAAGCCACCGATCGATGTTTAGCTCTGTTAGAGGGATGGGCAATCAACATTTTTAAGGTAATAATTACCTTCTTTAATGCAGTATTTTTTTTACAAAAGGCTATGTCAACCCACTGAAAATTGTTGCAACTGCTACCTTTATCTCCCACATTAAAACTTGGATGATCTTCGGTTTACCGTATATGCCTATCTCTGGGTTAGTAAATGATGTTATGTTGAACCGAGGGTGTTGTCTAGCTTGGTGTTTGTAGCGAAAAAAAGGTTTTATTTTATGAGGTATCTATCTTCAGGATGAAATTTCGATTACCTGCAAATTATCCCTATGGGAACTGTTTGGCGCTCACATCAATCGTTACTATCAATGCAACGACAGTGAAGTTTTGACAGATAGATACTGGGGTGTTGCGAACAGTCGGTCGGTTTGATTCTATGTAAACACCAGGAAAGCGGTAATTAATATTCACCCGCCCCTCTTTCCTTTTGCGCTCTAACATCAGCGCTGGTAACAGTGCCGAATGAGAGTCAAAGTCTTCAGCGGGACTTAAAAATGAAAATCACCTTTGTTCTTCCTACTCTGTCTCTGACTGGTGGAATACGAGTAATATCTATTTTCGCAGAACTTTTGAGAAAGCGAGGACACTCCGTGTTCGTCATCTCTTTACCCCATCCCCAGCCGAGTATGCGCCAGCAAGTCAAGTCGCTGCTGCGGGGAAGGGGTTGGATTTCCCCACCTGAAAACGAACCCTCATTTTTCGATAACTTAGGTGTAGAACACAAAATTATCGATCGCTACCGCCCCGTAGAAGACAAAGATGTACCTGACGCTGACGTAGTAGTTGCCACCTGGTGGGAAACCGCCGAGTGGGTAGCCAAACTCTCTCCTAGCAAAGGAGCAAAAGCTTATTTTATCCAGCACCACGAAATTTTTGACTATCTACCTCAAGGAAGAGTAGAAGCAACCTGGATGCTGCCCATGCACAAAATTACGATTTCTGAGTGGTTAGTTGAGTTAGCTAGGACTAAATATGGCGATCGCCAAGTTTCCTTAGCTCCTCCTACCGTGGACACCAAGCAATTTTACGCCTGTCCTCGCAACAAACAATCGGTTCCTACAGTTGGCCTAATGTACTCTACAGTCTACTGGAAAGGAACTGACATCGCCCTCAAAGCTTTTTCCCTAGCGGCAGAAAAGATCCCCAACCTGCGTCTGGTTGCCTTCGGTACAGAGGCCCCATCCTCGGAATTGCCACTACCGGCAAATGCCGAGTATGTAATTCAACCCGACCAAGACAAAATCAAAGACTATTACAGCAAATGCGATGCTTGGCTGCTGGCGAGCCG
Organism: Microcoleus sp. MON1_C1; assembly: GCF_036701945.1. Taxonomy (NCBI): domain Bacteria; kingdom Bacillati; phylum Cyanobacteriota; class Cyanophyceae; order Oscillatoriales; family Microcoleaceae; genus Microcoleus; species Microcoleus sp. MON1_C1. Next base: position 23,389 of record NZ_JAUBRO010000026.1, read on the forward strand.
CTCAGAAGGCTTCGGCTTGCCTATTATCGAAGCGATGGCGTGCCGCACTCCCGTCATCAGTACCCCAGCAGGCGCTGCTCCTGAAATTTTGAGCGGGGGTACTGGCATACTTGTAAGACCTGAAGATCCCCAAGAAATGGCAAAAGCCATAGAGTCTATATGTCAGTTGCGAAATTCCAAGTGGCAAGCCCTGTCTGAAGCAGCTTATGCCAAGGTGAACAATTATACGTGGGAAGATGCCACGGATCATTTTGAAGCTGCATTGAAAGTTGCTATAGACAAATCTAAACAGCGCGACGTTAAGATAGTTTCGTTTTCTCCCTATGGAAAAATTCCGGTTTGCTAACTGCTGCAATTGGAAATTCGGCGCTACGGGCGTTTTCGGCGCCGGATTTCTGGGCAGAAACTGAATATCATATCATTTGGTGGGGTGCTTCTGCCCCAACTAAAATCGCATCTGTCCTGTTTTTTACCCAGCAGTCTCGACACGAATTCTGATCCCACCGACGAGCGAATGCTGGTTGTAAAGCGATCGGCAAAAATCTGAACCAGAATGCAACGGAGGTTTTAAGGCTGGCTCCGTTACAGGTTAAACTTGTGTAGTCCTCAAACATATCCCGATTGGTAATTGGGAAAAGTCCCGGACAACCAAGTAAGATCGGCTCGACTATCGAGTTACGATCGCCTCCAGCACAGATCCGCACCCCACAGAAAAGCCAACCAGAGGCTGGTAAGTGCCAACTTGCTTTAAGGAGGAGTTTTAACCAGTATCAATCTTGAGCATCTATTTATGAAAATTACTTTTGTCCTCCCTACCCTTGGTCTTACAGGTGGCATGAGGGTGTTATCTATATACACAGAACTTCTCCAAAAACGAGGGCACAAAATATTTATCGTCTCTCTGCCCCTGCCACAACCGACTTTAATCCAACAATTGCGAGCGCTGCTGAGGGGTAGGGGTTGGCTGTCGGCTCCCAAAACACAAAAGTCTCACTTTGACAAGGTGGATGTCGAAAGCCGAGTTATCGAAACCAACCGTCCAATTACCGATCTTGACGTACCTGATGCCGATATTGTCATGGCTACTTGGTGGGAAACTGCTGAGTGGGTGGCAAAACTCTCTCCCAGCAAAGGAGCGAAAGTATATTTTCTCCAACACTACGAGGCTTTTGACTACGTACCAAAAGGTCGGGTAGAGGCAACTTGGCGGCTGCCGATGCACAAAGTCGCTGTGGCCCAGTGGCTGGCCGACATAGCTCGGAATGAATACGGGGATTTGTCTGTATCTCTCGTCCCTCCTACGGTGGACACCAAACAGTTTTACGACCCCCAGTCGCGAGCTAAGCAGCCGCGAGGCAAGCAATTAGTTCCTACAGTGGGGATGTACTATACTACAACTCCTTGGAAAGGCTGCGATATTGCCCTGAAAGCTTTCTCTATAGCTGCTAAAAAAATTCCTAACCTTCGTTTAGTTGCATTTGGTTGCGGCCACGATGGTCCTCTTGCCGATTTGCTCCCTGAGGGTACTGAGTATAATAAGGAACCTACTCAAGACCAACTAAAAGAATTTTACAGCAAATGCGATGCTTGGCTGTTTTCCAGCAGATCCGAAGGCTTCGGCTTGCCAATTTTAGAAGCTATGGCTTGTGGCACTCCAGTCATCGGCACTCCTGCGGGTGCGGCTCCGGAACTACTTGCTGGCGGGGGTGGCATACTTGTCAAGCCAGAAGACCCAGAGGATATGGCAAAAGCGATCGAGCAGATTTGTCAGTTGTCTGATGCCGAATGGCGCGCAATGTCCGAGACTGCATTGGAGACGGTGAGAAATTATACTTGGGAGGATGCAACTAATCTCTTGGAGGCGGCATTCTACACTGCTGTGGAACGTCAGGCACAATTAACGAACAAGACGTAAAAGTGAGGCTAATTTAAAAGATAGGGGTTGGGCGCTCGTTTAATCGAGAATTTTTATCCGGCAATTTGAGTTGTCTTTCTATAGTTTTACTGCCAAAAAAGACCTATGGTTGCATTAATCCCACTTGCTATGTTCGGCTTTATTCCAGTCGTTTTTTACCTGTTTGTGAGGTTTCCGCCTCTACGGGCGGTAATTATAAGTTTTGTTGCAGCGTGGCTGTTTTTGCCGCAAGCTTCTTATCCCATCCCCTCATTGCCACCGTATACCAAAATCTCCGCAGCTTGCTACGGCATTTTGCTGGGGACTCTTATCTACGATACTGCGCGCCTCACCACTTTTAAGCCCGGTTGGCTGGACGTGCCAATGGTAATTTACTGTTTGTGTCCAATTATTTCACAACTTAGTAATGGCGGCAGCCCGATTTCTCCGACTGTCAACCAAATCGTTACTTGGGGTCTGCCTTATTTTTTAGGACGCTTGTATGTGGGTAGTTTAGAGGGGCTGCGACAATTGGCGATCGGGATTTTTGCAGGTGGGTTAGCCTACATTCCTTTTACTTTAGTTGAAGGGGTTAGGGGCCCAATTCTGCACCAAATGATTTACGGCGTCAATGCCTTTGAGGACTGGGGTCAAGCAAGGCGTTTGGGGGGGTGGAGACCAGTAGTATTTATGCAGCACGGTTTAATGGTGGGCCTGTGGATGATGACAGCCGCCTTAATTGGTGTTTGGCTGTGGCAAACTGGCACCCTCAAAAAGTTTATGGGCCGTAACATCAAGACTTTAGCAATTATATTAACTATCGCTTTTTTCCTGTGCCGTTCTACTGGCGCCTACACTTTATTTGGAATGGCGTTGCTCGTATTATTCTGTGCCAAGTTGTTTCGCACCTCTTTGCCCTTGCTCTTGATAATTGGATATATAGTGTTTTATCTGTACCTAGCTGCAGCGGGTCAATTTTCGAGCAAAGAGGTGATTGACTTCATCACTCAAGTATTTGGCGAAGAACGAGCCGGCTCTTTGAAGTTTAGATTTGACAATGAAGAGATATTGGGGGAAAAGGCGCGGCAAAGATTTATGTTTGGCTGGGGAGATTCGGGCGGAAACCGCGTGTATAACGAATACGGTGATGATATCTCGGTCACCGACAGCTTATGGATTATTGCATTTGGCTTCCACGGTGCAGTCGGTTTAGTTAGTTTATTTTCTTCATTGTTACTTCCTGTTATCGTCTTTTGCGTGTTCAAGTATCCCGCCCGAACCTGGTCTAATCCCAAAGTAGCGCCCGCTGCCGCCCTGGGAGTAGCCTTAACTATGTACGTGTTTGACTGTGTTTTGAACGCTATGACTAACCCGATTTTTGCCCTGATTGCTGGAGGAATATCAGGTCTGGTCTTAAAAGCTCCAGAAAGTCTTAAGGCCAAGAAAACGAGTTCGCCACCAAGAAGACAGTCGCTGGTTCACCAAAAATCAGGATGATTTTCGGCAATGCGATCGCTGCTTCACTTCAAGCTTGACACTATCTTGCCTTCCCTGGAGACAAAAACTACAAAATATACCATTTTTGCATAAAATCAAGTTCGGAAGTGCCGAGATCTTTTTCACTAGGTTAAATTTTTAATCTCATAAACTCTTTTTTACATTCATTTGCAATGCTCCCAGTATTAGCACTGGATGGCTTTTTTCTTGAAATTGTGTTGCGAGTTGTAAACAAAAATGGGCTTTATACACTTTTTTTAAAAGTAGCTGATTCTTTACATAATCTTTAAAAATCCTGAGTAGACAGGTATGGTCTAGGAGGATATACTGAGAAAAGTATGTTCACTGAAGCGCCCAAGTAGTGAAAACACGAAAATCTATTGTGGGCTATAATAGTGTGAGTTGTAGTTTAATATAAAGCGGGAAGGGCATCATAAATGAAAACAGTTAATTTATTGAATGTCTCGATAGATAACTTTTCCATCACAGAGTTGTTTGAAAAACTCGACGGCGAAGGTGGTGTCGTATTTACACCCAATGTAGACCACTTGATTAAGTTGCAGTATGACCGCGACTTCTATGAAGCTTACAATACATCTACTTATAGAGTCTGCGACAGTCAAATATTGATGTATGCATCCAAGTTTTTGGGTACTCCTCTCAAAGAAAAAATTTCTGGTTCTGATTTGTTCCCTGCATTTTATATGTATCACAAAGATAACGAGAAAATTAAAATATTTTTGCTAGGAGCTGCTGAAGGTATAGCTAAGAAAGCCCAGGAAAAAATTAACCAAAAAATTGGAAGAGAAATAATAGTTGAAGCACTTTCTCCTTCTTTTGGCTTTGAAAAAAATGAAGAAGAATGTGAAAAAATAATTGACGAGATAAATAAATCAGGAGCTACAGTTCTCGCCATAGGAGTGGGAGCGCCCAAGCAAGAGAAGTGGTTGGTTAAATACAGGAGCAAATTAACACACGTCAAAATATTCTTAGCGGTAGGTGCAACCATTGATTTTGAAGCTGGTTGCAAAGCAAGAGCTCCCAAATGGATGAGCGAAGTCGGCATAGAATGGGCGTACCGACTGTTAAGTGAACCGAGAAGGTTGTGGAGAAGATATTTGATTGAAGGTTTGCCTTTTTTCCGATTAATCTTAGAACAAAAATTAGGGTTTTATAAAATGCCTTTCATGGAGAGCAAAGCCAGCAATCTAAAATGGGAAGGTGGCTCCTAAAAAAGGCAGCGACAAATCTCTAGCGTAAATTAAGCTGAGTATCAGAGAAAGTGCGTTTGACTTCCAGGTAAGACTGATGCCATCTGTGGATAGTCCGATCGCACTTTCTCTCAAAATAATTCATTTTTGCTTTCAAGTCCAGGTAAAATCGGAAAGAAACCTTTTGTGGAAAATCCTAATTAGGGATGCAACCGATGAATCTGCCTTCTTTCTTGTGGTTGTGGAAAATAGCGGCTTGGTCAATGGGTGTTTCCCTGTTGGCTTACCTGTTGCTGGCCGTTACTGGAACGTGGATGTTTGCCACTAGGAGTACCAAACAACCGCGCCCAAAGTGGCTGCGTCCCTTTCATTTAGCCACTGGTGTGGGGATGGCGACTTTGGTAATTTTACTGCTGGGAATTGGTGTAGTCGGTACGCTAGGAGAGTACGGCAATTTGGGTCACTCGGCTCATTTACCGGCCGGGTTAGCTGTTGTGGCTTTGGTGTTGGTTTCTGTGGGAAGCGGGCTACAAATTGGCCCTAAACATCCTTGGGCGCGCCCCCTCCATATCGGCACTAATTTGGCCTTGTGTGGGGGATTTGTGACTGTGTTGCTCACAGGATGGACGATAGTACAAAAGTATTTGCCGAAAGTTTGAAACCTGTCTATTTAACCTCAAACTATACCAAATGTGCCAGGGAAACCATATATGTAAGTATGTAAGGTGCGCCACAGCGCACCCTAGGTTTAATTTTTTTGCGTGAGTCCGCTTTTTGTGATGAATTCTAAAATATGCTGCGCGGTAGTCTGTGGCTTTTCTAAGTGGGGAACGTGCCCGCAGTCGGGTATCCAAATTAGTTGAGAATTTGCGATCGCCCTTGCAAACTTTTCCGCATCCGCCGTCCCCAAAATCCGGTCTTGTTTTCCCCACAAAATCAGCGTCTGCTGCTGAATTTGCGATAATTTTTCCCCAAAACCTCCATAACCGCCGCTTTTGGTAAACGCAATTAAAGCTTGATTCCAGTTGGGCCTTTCCAAGTGCAAAGCAGCACAAGTTTGAGCGTCTTGAGAAGCCAAATTTTTATCGAAATAAGCATTGACGCTAATTCGCTGGCGAATTTTGGGATTGCGTAAAAATGAAGTTGCTAGATATCCTAAAGGAGGAATTAAAAACTTTCCCTTATTAGAACTGATGGCAAAACCTGCGCTATCTATTAACACTAATTGTTTCACAGCTTCGGGATAATTGAGAGTGAAATCAATTGCTGCTGCACCTCCCATTGAAGCACCGACTAAGATTACAGGCTGCGAAATTAGCGTTTTCCAAAAATAGTAAAGATGACTTTCAATTGCCCTCGCGCTGAAGGCCAAACCTGGCGATCTTTCTGTAAATCCGAAACCCAACAAATCAACCGCCCAAGTTTCATTTTCGGCAGCCAGCAGCGGCAACAGGCGACGGAATTCAAACAAGGAACTGTCGAAGCCGTGAATTAGCAAAATTGGTGTGTTGCCGCTGCCTTGGCGCACGTAGGTTGTGGCAATTGGCCCAGAAGATAGGGGAGTAGTAATTGCCTCTCGTTGAATGCTTTGGGCTAAGGCAATTGAGGTAGATTCTGTGAGTTGTGCGATCGATTTTGGGAGAAAACTTGCTGGCATAATTCTTGATAAATTGTGAATCGGTAGGGGCGGTGCCACTGTGTTCGCCCTAACATTTAAGTATATATGCTTGCTCGATCGCTATTTGAGGAGTTGGGGCCAGTCATTAAAATTCGATCGATACTCAATATCCCTCAGCCTAGGCTTAGGTTTGTCGTGCGATCGCCAATATAGCAATTCTCAATTTCCCGCAATACAGTAATGATACGGCGTGTTGCCGTGTCCCCACGGAATATCTGTATGCACTCCACAGGATAAGGTGTACCGCGGCCTGCGTACCCTAAAAAATGCAATAGAGGCGGGTTTTAGCCGGATTTGTCGATCGCAAAAATCCGTCTCCCACTCGCCCCAAATGACAACAGTTAACAATTAACTGACTAATTCTTCGCCCCAACGCCCACATACATAATCGACTGATCCTCATTAATTTTGATTTTAAACAACCCAGACTTTTTGTAATCCATATAGTTAGCTACATTAGATGTTAGAGTTTGAGATACTTGTTTTAAAATACCCGCCGAAGGAAACACCTGCTTTCCGCGTGTAAAATCTTCCCAAAAACCGTGCATCTCCGCTAACATAGCGCCCATTTCTCCAAACATATCAAAACCTTTAATTTCAATCTTGCCAAAACCAATATCCTGCATTACCACAGACAGTTCATCCGGGGTAATAAACTTTTCCCAATCGTGAACGCCCCGCCTAATCTCCTGCAAAATATTTTCCATCAGTCCAATCATTACAATTTGCGAGGAAAAAGTTCGGTTAATTGTATCAAAAAAGAACAGTCCCCCAGGCTTTAGAATCCTGTGCACCTCAGACACAACTTTTTTGTAATCGGCCACGTGTTCCAAAACATCCACGCAGATTACAACATCAAAGGTATTGTCGTCGTAGGGCATATTTTCCGCAAAACCTTGCCTGTAGTCAATCTCAAAACCGCTGGTAACTGCGTGATTTTGAGCTGCTGCAATACATTTCTCCGATCGATCTATTCCAGAAACAATAGCGCCTCTCTCGGCCATAAACTCGCAAGAAAAGCCGCCGCCACACCCGACATCTAAGGTTTTCAGCCCTTGCCAATTAGTCGCGTGTCTGTCGAAAAACTCAAATCTGGGTTTGTTTAGATGGTATAAGGCATAAATTTTAGCATTTTCGTCCCACCAATTATCGGCATTTTCCTCATAAAATTCTAAATCATTTTTTACTTCAGTTTTCTGCACGATTTTCTCAGTCCTGATTAGTGGAAAATATAGAGGGCGATTGCACTTTTTTTCTGATTTTATAGGAATGACTCTAACAAACCCGGTTTCTGTGACAAATCCGAGGTTTCCTGACGAGTTCGCAGGCAGACACCGGGTTTCTAAATCGGCGTGCATAAGTTCTATTTTCTCGTTAGTTGTGAATCGCCACAGTTTTTTATTATAATATCTCTGGCATAAATTTCAACCCGATGGATCGCGTTTCTATTATCATCCCAGCCCTTAACGAAGCGACTTGTCTGGAACGCACCCTCCGCCAACTCAGCATTCTCAATCCTCCCGCTTGGGAAGTGTTGGTGGTAGACGGCGGCAGTCAAGACGACACAGCGGCGATCGCACTTTCCGCCGCCACCCGCGTTATTTCTAGCAGTATAGCGGGACGATCCCTGCAAATGAACTTAGGTGCTCAAGTCGCCACCGGTGAAATTCTGTGCTTTCTGCACGCCGATACTTTAGTTCCCGATGACATTGTAGCAGTCATCCAGAAAACATTGTCCGATGCCGAAATTTCCGGCGGCGGGTTTATCTCCCTGATGGCTGGTTCGCAGCAAACAAGATGGGGTTTTTCCCTCCACAATTACCTGAAAACTTATTACGCGCCGCTGTTATTTCGACCTCATTTATTTTTCCAAGGATTGCGCCTGCTGTTTGGCGACCAAGTTATTTTTTGTCGCCGTACCGATTTTTGGGAATGCGCCGGTTTCGATGCTGCGCTGCCAATTATGGAAGAAGCGGATTTGTGTTTGAAGTTAGTGCGACGGGGGAGACTTAAGTTAGTCAATCGGGTAGTGGAAAGTAGCGATCGTAGAGTTGCGAATTGGGGCGAATTTAAAGCTATTGCGATCTATCTTTCGATTGGCTTTTTGTGGGGTTTTGGCGTTTCTCCAAGGTATCTCAAGCAGTTTTATGAAGACATCCGCTGAAACACCAAATTTGATTAAACTCCCAAAATGTACTGCCTGTAATTTTTGGGCAAAAGTTTTTCCAACAGGTAAATAATCGCCCAACAACCTAACAAAGTCCCCGTAACTAAAAAGCCGAGCTTCAGCAGCGGATTTACCGGGTCAATAAACTTATAAAACACTAACAAGACATATTTCGCTACTGTCGAATCCAGGAGATATATAGGGAATGAGTAAGCAGCCAATATTTTGACTAACCCAGATACTCTACTGGGAAGTGCGATACTCTTAGAAAATGCGAGGAGCGATAATACGAACAAAATTGCGTATCCTTGAGCAGATAGTTTAAAAAACGATCGGAGAAACCATGCCTCCGAATTAACTTCACTTTTCAGGTAATATTCCCAAATGCTAGCTAGATAAAAAAGGATCGTTGCCCCTAAAATTGGCATTTTTTTCCGTTCGAGAACGGGTTGAAGTCTGTCATACGAGCCGCCCAAAAATAGACCCGTTGAAAATGGCAAAATCCAACTGAAAATCACGCGCTCCATCAAAGGTAGAGGTATTGATATATATTTGAAAGCGGTTAAGTAGAAGAAAATTGTAAAAATTGTTTGAATTGTTAAGCCCAAAGCCAAAACTTTTCGGGAGTCTAAAAATCTTAGTTTCACGAGAAGCCACCACCAGCCGTAGCATTGAACAATCACAACAATGAAGTAATAGGGAGGCATCACTGAACCAGTCAAGATATCTCTGAGTAATGAAAGTAAATCAAATTTTTGGATTTGTCCCAAATTATTTAAGATGTACAAAGCTACTGACCAAAACAGATAAGGGGGTAGAATTTTTGACAGTCTTTTTTTGACTACCAGTGCGGGATTATTTTGATTTTCCAGTTTGTTGGTGAGAAAAAAACCGCTCAACAGTAAAAATGCAGGTACGCAAAATAGTTGAAATGTATCGATCGCGACAAATAGAATTCTGCGATCATCGCGAAATGCGAAGAACCCAGCATGAGTAATCACCACGCTGACGATCGCTAAAGCTCGGATCAAATCAAATTCAGCGAACCGATTAGACAATTTTTGCATCGTAAAAATTAGATTGTAAAAATTGGAATCAAGTTAGGAATTTTTTGTCTGATCCCAAATCCCGATTTGCTACCCCTTGTATCTTCGGCGGTTGAAACCGCTGCATAGAGTCAAACTTTCGTTCGAGCCGCCAAGGGGGACTAAGAGATAAAGGGGGTCTTTAAGCCGGATTTGGTATCAGCAGTACAATAGCATAAAAGGTTATATTTGCTCCTATCTTCACAAAACTTATGTCGGCAAAAATAACTCACCGAGTGCTGGGATTGAGGAATAAAGACTATAGAGACTATGGCAAAAAAAAATCTACCTAAATTAGGTAGACTTTTAGAAATATTCCAGCAAAGAGTTCACTGTGGGCTAACCGTTGTTGTGATTGATGTGCGACGTAGAAACACTATCCAACTGATCGCGCCCGTTGCGGATCACGCGCAGCATATCGCTCAACTTGTGCTCGATATTATCGAGCACTTGGTCGGCATAATCATCGGCTCCGTTTTGAATTTCCTCGCATTCCGCCATCGCCCTGAGTCTCATCTCTTCCAATTCCTCTTGAGCCTGGTAGCGAATTTGTTCCACTTCCGCCAGGGTGGCCTGCTGAATTGCCTCGCAGTCGAGCAAAACTTGCTGCCGCAACTGATCTGCCTCTATCTTCGCCTGCTGGAGCAGGCCCATATCGTTTAAAATTTCTGCTGCTCTCTGTTCTGCTGCTTCTATCACTTCCTGAGCGTAAAGTTCCGCCTCTTGAAGCAAGTCGTCCTTGTGCCGGATGATCGTCTCGGCTTCCTGAAAGGCGATCGGCAAATTTAGCCTCACCAAGTCTAATTGATCGAGCAACTGTTCTTCATCCACCAGAGTGCGTCTGGTCAGGGGAATTCGCGGGCTGTCGAGAACAATTTCCTCAAGCCTGTTCAATTCCCGCTGGATGTCTACTCCTGCGGTTCGGGTGGGATCTCCGAAGGCGGCTGTGTTCTGAGGTGGTTCGTTCTCAGTGCCGAGGCCGGTACTATCGGGTTCGATGCGAGTTGGTTCCTGCTGGCGTAACATTTGTAAATATCTAGGGCGACGTGTTTCGGAACAAGATGATCTACGGAGCCACCAAACTTGGCTATTTCTTTAACTACACTACTACTTAAAAAGCTGTACTCGTTAGAAGTTGCCAAAAAAACTGTTTCAATTTCACCCAGAAGGGTTTTATTGGTGTGGGCCATCTGGAGTTCCATTTCAAAATCTGTTAATACCCGGAGCCCCCGCAGCAGCACTTTGGCTTGTCGAATCTTAGCATAGTTTACTGTCAAACCCTCAAAACTGTCTACTTCTACATTTGGCAAGTGTTGGGTAGAGCGCAGGATCTGCTCGATCCGTTCCTCTACGGTGAAGAGAGGGGTTTTGCTGGGGTTTCTGACTACCGTAACAATTACCCGGTCAAACAGTTTAGATCCCCGCTCGATAATGTCTGCGTGACCGAAGGTGATGGGGTCAAAGCTGCCTGGATAGATTGCAATCACGAGTTTGGCTCAACGGAGTGGGGGGGAGTGGGGGAGTGGAGGAGTGGGGGAATAGGAGAGTGGGTAGAGTGGGGCAGTGGGAGAGTGGGAGAGTGGCAAAGCCGGAGATGTGGAAAATCTTCCTTCTTCCTTCTTCCCTCTTCCTTCTTCCTTCTTCCCTCTACTTTTTCATGGAATGAGCTTTGTAGAAAGTTTCGAGGCTTTGCTTGTCGCCCACAAACCGCCAGTGCCAAGGCTCGTAACTGACGCCTTGGCGATTGTTTTTGGGGAAGGACATTTCAAAGCTGAAGGCTACGGCGTTGGCTTCTAACCACTTGAATGCTTCGGTATTTTCAAAACTGGGGCTGAGGTTGTGTTCCGGGGCGCTGCCGTCGCCGATGTCGATCGCATAACCGGTGTGGTGTTCGCTGTAACCTGGTGGGGCGCTGACTTCGGCTCGCTTGCTGGCGTTTTGCCTGCGTTCGGCTTTCACGTCAAAAAATACGTGCTGTTGGTCTTGCAGGGAGCGAAAGCCGGATATGGGAGCGAAATAGATGCCTGATGCCGCTGCGGCGTTGGCCATTTCCTGATATTTTGCTGCTGCTGAGGTGCGGAGTTTGACGCTACCGTCGGGGGTGACGCTTACCAAGTCTTTTGCTGGTGCTTCTGGGTACGGCAAATGTCCCAGCAGGTTCTCTGGGGTTGCGGGGGCGGTGGCTTTGGGGTTGGTAGCTGGACTCGCGACCGATGCAGACGGCGAACTGGTCGGTGCTGGGTTTTGTTGAGTTTGCTCTGCCTGACTGGTGGCTGGGAACAAGTTAAAGTTGAGGTGCAGCCAGATGCTGACCCCACAGGCTAATGCGGCCAACCCTAGCAGTTTCCAAATCAGCCCTTTTTTCTTAGACTGACTCTGCCCTGCTTCTGGGTATGGATGGTCTCGCACTGCTTCTGGAATTTCGTCGGCGACAAGCTCCGAGGCTTGCGGGGGTTTTCTTGACAGACTAGCGTTATCCAAGCCAGCTCCACTCCTGCACTTCAATAAGGCTCAACGTTAAAAATTGTAGACCGATATGGGCGATCGAACAGCTACAATTGCCGCTGAGAATATATCATTTCTTTCACACTTCGCCCCGTCCCATCCGCCAACTCTCGAATCTGTTGCTTGGGCCCACAGTCGATCGTCCCTGCGAGGCCGAACTGGTTGGCGCTGGTAGCGCTGGTTTATTTTAAGTGTAATTTGTTACTGTTCCACAAAATCCAACAATTCTTCGATCGACACATCAAACGTCCGCGCCAATTTTAGCAGAGCACCGATGTCAGCCATTGCCATACCGGGCGATCGGGCATAACTTTTAACAGTATTGTAGGATACCCCGGAGGGATCGGCTACTTCATTTAGCGCTCGGGGTTGGAGGGCCGTTAAGGTCTAATTAGTAACTTAAAGCTCGATCGCCCAAAATCAAACATTACCAACTTCCGCCAACTCAGTAGCACTAACAGAATCTTCCTCTTCCCCTTTATCCCCTTCATCAACCGCAACAGATAACTTCAATCCCAGAGCCTTCAGCCAACTTACCAAAGCATAAATTCTCGCACTTCCTTCTCCCGACAACAAAAGATCTAATTTTTCCAAATGCAATTTAGCATCCTCTGCAGACATATTTGGTTCGCCAAGAGCCTCAAATACATTGCTAAGTGCGAGTTCCAGCAAACCAGGTTCAGGCTCTTCGTCTTCCAAATGCGCTGTTAGATAAGCCGCAGCGTGTATTTTATCCTTGAGCGCTTCTATCAGATAGCCCTGGTAACTATCGCTCGTTGGCATTTTCGCGTTCTCCATATTCTTTCCAATACTCATACGCTTTGCGGATATCTTGTTCTTGAGTGCTTTTATCCCCACCGCAGAGAAGAAGAACTATTGTTGACCCCAATTGTCCGAAGTACACGCGATACCCCGGCTCAAAATCAATTTTTAATTCGCAGACTCCTTCCCCAACAGAGTTGCTGTTTCCTAAATTCCCTAAGCGAACTCGGTCAAGCCTTTGCTCAATTTTAACTACCGCATTCAAATCTCGCAGGGAACTAAGCCACTCTGCGAAAGGATTTCTACCGTCTGGGGCAATATAACGTCTAATTTCCCTCGGCTGTACTTCCATAAAGTCGATCGTACTTGCACCCTCATCATTAATACGGGCGATCGACCCAAATCAAACCTTCTTCACCAGGGCTAACTCAAAATCACCGATCGAAAGGAACTCTGCCGTCAGGGGTAGTGTAATGCTCAATTTCTCTCGGTTGCGCTTCCATAATCTTGATTCTAGCGACGATCGCACTCCAATCTGGCAGCCGCGCCCGATCGGCCCTTGACTCAATGCGCTACAATTATTAAGAAATCTTTAGTTAGATCCGTTTAACGTTCCAGACGCATTATGAGTCTTCCCATTCGCAACGTCGCCATCATTGCTCACGTCGATCACGGCAAAACCACCCTTGTGGACGCTCTCCTCAGACAGTCCGGGATCTTCCGCGAAGGGGAAGAAATCCCAGATTGCGTCATGGACTCCAACGACATCGAGCGCGAACGTGGCATTACCATCCTTTCCAAAAACACCGCCGTCAGGTACGGAGAAACCCTGATCAACATCGTCGATACCCCCGGACACGCGGACTTCGGCGGAGAAGTCGAACGAGTTCTCGGCATGGTTGACGGCTGTCTGCTGATCGTAGACGCCAACGAAGGCCCGATGCCGCAAACGCGGTTCGTGCTCAAAAAAGCCCTAGAAAAAGGACTGCGCCCGATCGTCTTTGTGAATAAGATCGATCGCGAGCGAGCCGACCCCCACAAAGCCGTCGATAAAGTTTTGGATCTGTTCCTCGAACTAGGTGCTGACGACGATCAGTGCGAATTTCCCTATCTCTTCGGTTCCGGCTTAAGCGGTTACGCCAAAAAACACCTCGAAGACGAAGGGGTAGATATGAAGCCCCTCTTTGAAGAAATCCTCGACCACGTACCACCCCCTGTAGGCGACCCCAACAAGCCACTACAACTGCAAGTAACCACCTTAGATTACTCAGAATACGTCGGTCGCATCGTCATCGGCCGCATCCACAACGGCACGATTAGGATCGGTCAACAAGCAGTCTTAATCACCGAAAGCGGCGCGATTGTCAAATCAAAAATTACCAAATTGATGGGCTTTGAAGGCCTGAAGCGGATTGATATCCCAGAATCTTCTGCTGGTAATCTTGTCGCCGTTGCTGGTTTTGCTGATGCGTATATTGGCGAGACAATTACCTGTCCGAACGACCCGCAAGCGCTGCCTTTAATCAAGGTGGACGAACCGACTTTGCAGATGACTTTCTCGGTGAACGATTCGCCGTTCTGCGGTCAAGAAGGAAGTTTGGTGACATCTCGGCAAATTCGCGATCGACTAATGCGAGAACTCCAAACCAACGTCGCCTTGCGCGTCGAAGAAACCGAATCTCCCGACAAATTCCTCGTATCAGGCCGTGGCGAACTCCACCTCGGAATCCTGATCGAAAATATGCGTCGCGAAGGATACGAATTCCAAGTATCTCAACCGCAAGTAATCTTCCGCGAAATCGGCGGTCGTCCCTGCGAACCCTTTGAATGTTTGGTGTTAGACGTACCCGAAGAAGCAGTCGGCGGCTGCATCGAACGCCTCGGTCAGCGGAAAGCAGAAATGCAAGATATGCACGTCAGCAGCACCGGTCGCACCCAAATCGAATTTTCGGTCCCCGCTCGCGGTTTGATTGGATTCCGAGGCGAGTTTATGCGCTTGACTCGCGGTGCTGGAATTATGAACCACAGCTTCCTCGACTATCGCCCCCTCGGTGGAGAAATTGTCGCCCGTCGCAACGGAGTATTGATTTCTTTTGAAGAAGGAATTGCAACTACTTATTCACTGAAAAATGCTGAAGACCGTGGCGTATTTTTCATTACCCCTGGAACCAAGGTTTACAGAGGGATGATTATCGGAGAAAACAACCGAGATGAAGACATGGAGCTGAATATTTGCAAGTCGAAGCAGTTGACAAACCACCGCGCATCTGGCGGTGAAGAATTGGCGCAATTGCAAGCACCAGTCGATATGAGTTTGGAGCGCGCTTTGGAGTACATCGGCCAGGATGAATTGGTGGAAGTAACTCCTAAATCAATTCGCTTGCGGAAGGTTTCTAAGAAGTTGGTGAAACGCTAAAACCAGTGTAGGGTTGGCATTGTGCCCATTGGTGTCAACTTAAGCCCAAAGACCACCAGGGAATTAATTCCCTGGCGTCGAGCTAAATTCCTCTTGCATAGGACTAATGAGTTCTTCATTCAGTCTTATGAAGAGGAATTTAGCTTTGAGGCGGGGGTTTCAACCCCTGCTGGATTGGAAGCTTTAAGGAAGGTAGCAATTACTCTTTTTATCCGTTTACTAAATGCGCTCGCTCTCAATCTTCTTGCTGAAGTTCTTCTATTATATCAAGTAACTTTTGGTAATTTTCTTCTTTACCATGCCGACGATATAAATTTTTAGCATTGTAAAAATCCTCCTCTGCTCTTTGAGAATAGCCCAATTCATAGTGGACAATACCTCGGTTTTGATAAGCTTGGGCAAAGTCTGGTTTAAGCTGAATTGCCTGGTTATAATCCTCAAGCGCTTTCTCTTTGTTCCCCAAGCTATAGTAAATAACCCCCAGGTTGTAGAATATTATAGGATTATTAAGCTTTAGCTGAGCTGCCCGGGTATAATCTTCAAGCGCTCTTTCCAGATTTCCGGATTCCAAGTAGACATCACCTCGATTATTCCAAGCAAGGGCATAATCAGGATTTAGTTCGATTGCTTGGGTGAAATCTTTAAGTGCCCCTGGCACATCCCCCATTTGTACACGAGCAAAACCTCTGCTATTGTAGGCTTGATCATTGTTAGGATCTAGTTGAATTGCTCGGCTGTGATCTGCCTGTGCTCCTCGGTAATCACCTAATTCACAAGAAATAATACCCCGGTTTTTGTGAAAATCTGAACACTTAGGATTGAGCAATATCGCCTCTGTGTAATCTTCAATTGCTCCCGGAGAGTCTCCTAGTTCATGGCGAACATTAGCCCGGTTATTGTAGGCATTTGCATAATCAGGATTGAGCTTAATTGCTCGAGTGAAATTTTCAATAGCTCCCTCAAAATCTCTTTCCTTAGCCTTGTTTATTCCCAGTTCATCGAAATCCTCAGCACAGAGAGGAGAGTGCGATCGCACTCTATCCACTACAGCCTCAATGTCACAAAAGTTGTCCAGCACTTCCTCAACTTGCTCAGGTTCAGCATTTGCAGGTTGTGTGTTGCTTTGTTCTTTCTGCTCTAGCTGCGATTCAGGTTGACTGATAGAAGGACTAGCTATCTTTTGCCAATCTAACTCTAGTTTTTGGCAAATATTAACAAAAATTTTACGGTCAACGGTCTTGCCAGTAAAAAAATTTACAACAGGCTGACGACTTATGGCTAATTCGTCTTCCAAATTATCATAAACCCAACCCTTGTGGGTCAAAGCTATTCTGGCTTGTTCGATGCCTGCTACAGATGCTATAAGCGATCTCTTTGCCCGCGGTTTGCTTGCCATAGTCTCACTACCGTATTTGTGACCATTTTAGCTGCTCCTATTAAAAATCATACCCAACTTATACCAAAGTCATCCCTTACTTAGGCTGAACTTTAAAAGTGTGACTGCGAAGCTAGGGATGTAGTGATTCACTACTCAAAACTTAGCTGACGGAATTAATCATGTACAACAACAATCAGCACAACGAAGCGGAATTCTCCCAGCAACTACCCCCGCTTTCCCAAAAACAGGAATACGACTTCCAAACTCAAAAGAAAGTAGGAAAGACAGGAGAGGCGATCGTAGACAAGTGGTTGCAGATTCATGGCTATCGTATTGAGGATGTCTCAGATTTGCCGCAGTATCAGAAAGCAGGTATTGACCGCGTACTAATTCGCCCAAACGGTTCAACTGCAACTGCTGAGTACAAGACTGATATAAAAGCCAAGCAAACTGGAAACTTGTTTTTTGAAGCTTGTGACGATCGCAACCGTCCCTGTTGGGGATGGACTTCTCAAGCCGATATCTGGATATTTTTCATTCCTCAACAGGAGATATTGGTCGTCGAACCGGGTAAATTCAGGTTGTTAGTTTCGCAGCAACAGCCAGAACTCCCGCAGAAAGTAGTACCAAATCGAGGCTACAGTGTAACTGGATTACCTGTTCCATTAGCAAAGGTGCGGAATATTGCTAGTCACGTTTTCAAGTTTCCTGACGTTCTTTTCTAAAAAGAGACTCCCTGTTAATCTGGCGATCGCCTTGAGTAGGCGATCGCCATTATTCGAGTAATAATACTTAGCAAACGCTAATTGGGCGATCGTTATGTTTTAATTTATATTTGAGCAAAACCCAAACAAAGCCAGCCATGAGTCCTAAATCAATAGCCGTAATCAACTTCAAAGGCGGTGTCGGAAAGACTACCGTCACTTGGAGTCTGGGAAATATTATATCCCAAGGAACCGACTTAGAAGTCTTGATGTTAGACTTAGATCCGCAAATGTCGCTCACAGAGGCGATCGGACTTAACGAAAATACAGGTCATTTAGATGACAAATTTGGTAAGTGGTACGAAAAATCTCTCAAGCATAGACTTACAATTTACGACGCTCTAGAAGTCTTTAAAAAAGCCGGACAGAATTTTAAATTTCCCGTTGGTTTCGAGACCATTTATCAGATTGACGAACAGTTGCATTTTGTCCCTTCAGTTGAAGAATTGTATTGGTTGGATATCGATGGATTTGAGGGAAAAAGTGTTAAAGACTTCATCCGCAGATTCATCGGCAAAATCGCCAACTCTCCCAATCTCCCCAAATACGACTTGATGCTTTTTGACTGTTCGCCTTCCTTCAGTCTCCTCACCTACAGCGTACTCTCTTGCTGCGACTTAATATTGATTCCCGTCAATCCCGATTATTTTGGTTCTAGGGGATTGAGTTTAGTTTTAAACTCGCTCCAGAAACGGATTGAGCCTTATCCGTTTCCCAAGATAGCAGTCTTTATGAATAAAGCTAAAACCTATGGAGGATTGCTGACAAATGAAGTTCAGTTTTACATGAGAGAAGTAAAGAGACTTTGCGCTGAGATATCAAAAGATAATAACATAGAAGTTAGATTTTTAGAATCGACGATTCGGGAAAGCGTCGGGCTAAAACGGGCGATTAATGAGGGAGAACTGCCGCGAGAATTAGTTAGAGAATTTGAACAACTATGGCGCGAGTGTGAGGAGTATCTGAAATGAGTAAAAAAGAAGTTTTGGCTGCTTCCGAACAAGCAAGCGGGGGGTTAGTTGAGGAAATTGGCGAACTTAAGGAAATCTTGCGGGACGTGGCTCGAAAATTAACCAGGCTTGAAGCTCAAGTCAAGCGGGGAGGGCTTTCTGCTGGGTCAAAAAATTCCGATATTTCCAGTGGTGCTGATGTTAATAAACCTGCTAATTTATCGGCTGGAAATGTTCTAGAAACTTATGAAGAACTGCGTTTACAAGCTAAAAATGGAAATGAAGAAGAGGTGAGGAAAAAATTGTTGGCAATGAGTGCAACTGACTTGAACTTGATGTGTTGCGAGTTAGGGATGCCGCCCAGCAGCAAGAATCCGTCCCGCAAAAAAATGTTCGAGCTAATTATTGGCAGAATTAAACAGAGTTTGAGGCTGTCACGACATATCGACAGACAAACACTGTGAACTACAGATAAACCAACAAAATGCGTTTGAATAAATTATGGCTGGTAAGGGCGATCGCTCTTATCTCCCTAACACTCTCAATCACCTTGTTTTTGAGCCTTCACAGCCCTCCCCCAACCGCAGCCCAAAAACCAAGGATACTAGCGTTTACCGCCCTCCAGATGCGCGGCAGCGAGAACAGATCCACTTTATTTGCGGTCAATGCTACCAGTTCCGCTCGCCGCGAACTTACACGTAATATAGATGTTATCGCTCCCCTAGTGTGGTCGCCCAACGGCCAGCGACTGGCTTTCGTTGGCGGATACAGCGACATCTATACAGTCAATGCTGACGGTTCTCGACTAACTAAACAGTTTGCTGAGGCTGGTTGCAAAGCAGCTAATTTTGAAATAGCTTGGTTTTCCAACAGCCAGAAACTTGTTTTTGCCCGTTCTTGCGACGGTTTTACCTCTGATGCTCCCGGCAGCCAATCACTTTATACAAGCACCACTTCGGGCATTAAAGGAACTAAATTAGTTAGGAATTTGGAAGTAGGAGGACAGCCGCCTAAAACAGAAATTTCATCGGAATTTTACATTTCATCCGACGGCCAGCAGGTAGCATTTGTCAAGGATAAAAATATCTACAAAATGAATGCCGACGGTTCGGGAATGACCAAACTAACTAAAAGTCCCGGCGAATATATATCGGGCGGAAGTGAACTTGTGTGGTCGCCAGATGGCACAAAAATTGCTTTCCTGGTCGGCGCTTATCCGAAACAGCAAATTTACACAATTAATGCCAATGGAACCAACCTCAAAAATTTGACAAACAACCCGCAAAATGAGGTTTATAACGTCAAACTATTTTGGTCGCCCGACAGCAGCCGCATTGCTTACTATTATAATAAACCCGGCGATTCAGCAGGCGAACAGCAAGATATCTACCTGCTCGACATTAACCGGGGGACAGCCAAGAACCTCACCCAAAAACCCAGAAACTACGACGAAATTTCGTGGTCGCCGGATGGCAAATTTATTGCTTTCGTCGCTGGAGAGTTCAATAATCAAAAACTCTACACAATCAATGCTGACGGGAACCAGCTAAATCAACTAGCTACCCAGCTAAAACCGTCGGGAATTTCAGAATTAGCTTGGTCTGCTGACAGCCAGCAAATTGCTTTTATATTTAACGAAATCCAAGGAGACAAAAGCAACTTGTATTTAATTAATCGGGACGGTTCGGCATTGACTAAATTGACAAACGACAAAGATTTGAATGCTAGCAATCCGGTTTGGCAACCGCAGTAAAGTTACGAGTCACAATATGCTGTAGGGGTGGGTTTTAGTACAGATAAACCATGAACGGCGGGCTATATTTGCACCGCCTTGGATCGAAAGCGGGTTACTGAACAAGAAAGAATCCACCCAACTCAACACTCAAAACTCTTCTCAAATGGGGGCAGATGCAATAATTTTTTTCTCCTTTAATTGCTGGTGAACTTGCAAATCATTTGACTCAAGTTCTTGGGGTTTTTCATCCTGCACCTGTTTGTCAATTTTGGGCAACTTTAAAATCGCCCCAGCTAAAACCCAATAATACACCGACACTGGATCTACATCCAGGGGATAGTATTGAGGATTGATCGTAATAAATCCCACAAATACCCAAAAACTAGCTCCGTAACTCCGCAAACTTTTGTCTTTCACAGAACGGTAAGCTCTAAAAGTTAGAAAAGCCAAGTGTAAAACCATGATCTGAAAAGCAATCATTCCCGGATAACCGAGTTCGTAAATCAACTTAGGTTGGAAAGTTTCAATTAGCTGCGTAGCACCAAATATTCGCGTTGAATTAGTTGCTCGTCCCACACCTCTACCGAGAGGTCTGTCAATGATAAAATTGTGGCTTTGCTCGAACTGATTAAAGAGAAACTGCTGGGGCGGTGCAGCCTTCCAGCGGTTAACAAAACTCTCCCGCTGCTGCTCGATAATTTCCGGGTTAATTGCTGCACCGACAAACAGCAGAATCGCCAGTCCTGCACCGATGGGAATAAATCGTTTTAAATTAACTAATTGACCGGTGAGAACTAGCAGGATTGCCGTAGCAACGGGAACCAGAACTAAAGCAGCTCTTTGACCGGAAATAACTGCATTGGCAAATACTAATGCCATGCCAAATAAACCGATAACTCGCCACCAGAATGAAGGGTCGCAAAAGGCAGAGGCAAAGGTTAAAAAAGCATTAGAAATTAAAAACCAAGCCCACTGCCAAGGGGCTACAAAAGTTCCCGGCAAGCGGATAAACTTGACTTCTGGACTGAACACTAAAGAACCGCCGACAAAACATCTAGCTTGCAGCGTTGCTTTATATAAGTCGTTTCCGATCATTCCTCGGGTACCCGCACATTTTCCACTTTGCAGCAACAGGTACTGAATCAAACCGAGAAGGCAGCAAACTATCGCCAAAACGATGTGCATTCGACTAAAAAATACTAAATCCTTCTTAGTGCGGAGCAGATAATAGGTACAACCAATCAGCGGTATGTAACCTATCAATACTTTTAAGCCGAGAATTCCTTGCAGAAGTGGTTTCTCACCCTTCATAGGGTTGAGCTGCATATCGCCGTTGACAAAAATTAAAGTTAGCATTGCCATCATCAACAGGATGCTAAAGGTAGAAAGCATTTGTTTGGGGATGAACAGGGGCAACTGTTTCTTTTTGCAGCTTTGAATTAGGGCGATGAGAGCTGGTATGTAGAAAGCATCTTTGGCTAATTGAAATGCAGCATTCCCGCCGCCAATTGCGTAAGTAATTGTACCGCTGAAAGGCAGGTAAATTAGAAAAGTCCACAAAGCTTGACGGGGGTATTTGTAGGAAAGCAGCAAGATGGCTGCGGCTGCGCCTCCTGCAATAGCAATCTTAGGGCCGGCCACGAACAACAGGGGGATGCTGAGAGCAACGGTGACTAAGCAGCTTATGGCGATCGCCTGCACCAATTCATTGCGCTTTTTTGAAATTTTGCGTTTTTGTGCAGCTACTTCTTTTTTGCTTAGCGCGGTTGTTTTTTCGCTGTGCTTGTGTTTGGATTTCTTGGATTTGCGCTTGGTTTTCAACAACATATACAAGAAGGAAGAAGGAAGAAGGAAGAAGGAAGAAGGAAGAGGGAAGAGGGAAGAGGGATTTAGTGGTCTAGGAGAGAAATAATAAGTAATTCCTTATGTTTCAGCAATTAATAATTTCCTCTGCATCAGGGGGATTACTATAATTTTTATAAGGCACTTATGTAGAAGGCTGAAGGCAATATGATGTAGAAGGCTGGACATCGAGAAGGTAGAAAGCAGAATGAATAGAAGCAAAAATATTTTGGTAGAGTTGGTTACTTATTCTTAAAGTCAATATCGCCAAAAAGTCTCTGTCGAGATTGTGGGTGTGACGCGGGCACAAATTACACTGGCGACCTTGTAGAATATAACTGCTGCATCTATAATGTACAAATCTCGAAAAAATAATTTTAATCTAGCGGTGAATATGAAATTAACAAAATTTGTATCGATCGGGATTGTCCTCTTTTTAGGAGCAAGCGGGAGCATATTATCTAGCAGCAGTAGAGCATTAGGGGCCGAAAAAGTTGTCCTCACATTTGGCCCGATCAGACAAGCCATCAATGTCAGCGACTTAGAAGACTTTGCTAAAGAGGGCACGACGACGCCAACCCTGCAACAAATTATCCGGTTCTCCAAAATGGACGCGCAAATATTGCGGGGGTTCATGGGTCTAGAAATCGGTTTAAAGCCTGCTAATCTGGCTAGGGTAGTTTACAGCACCCCGGGAGAAAAAATCACTGACCAAATCGGTCAAGCAATTCGCACTCAGCGCCGCACAGAAAGCGGCAAAGCTCTGCGGGCAGCGGTGATCCTGGCAGCCGGGGACGACGGTAAGGTATCGCTGCTAGAAATCCTGAAAAAGTATCCTCTCAACGAGGTTTACGTAGATGTTGCCAGCCTTCGCACCGCTGTTGGGAAAGTTCAGAGTATAGCCGGAACTCTGCAAAGCCTGCTTCAAGATGTGATGCGATCGACAACTCGCACAACTGAAACAACTCGCCCCGAAAGTCCGATCGAACCTCGCCGCAGCGTGCAGCCAACAACTCCGCCTCCAGCGCCGCGCCGCGCCGCCCCTTTGCCAGCACCCGCACCGCAGCCTGTGACGCCGGTCAGAGGGCTTTGGTAAAAAAATCATAAATGTGTCCTAAAGGCGGGTTGAAGCGGCTGTTGTGCCATTCTGCCGAGTCTTTTGAGACCAAACCCGCCCCCGCCCTACCCCTATCCCAACCCCCAAAAGGGTTAGGACTTTTGTGAAAACTCCCAAAGCAATCAATTTTTCTTTAGCAATTTTTTGAGCAACTTAGGAATCTCTGAAGGTCGAGCCGCCACAGGTATGTCCGCCTCTTCAAAGGCAGCCATTTTGTTTGGGGCCGTAACTCCAAAGGCTTTCTGGGCAGCCGCCCGAGAACTGATCAGGATGCCGGCGTGGCCCAAAGACGGCCCCTTGGGAGCGTAGCGGCCGGCCAGATAAGCAACCACGGGTTTGTCGATCGCCGAGGCGATGTAAGAAGCAGCAGCTTGTTCACTCCACCCGCCAACTTCCCCCACCAAAACTATCGCTTCGGTACTGTCGTCTTCGTCCAAAATTTGCAGCCACTGCATAAAAGAAGAACCGACAATCGCGTCGCAGCCAATACAAACCGCCATCGACTGTCCCAACCCAGCCTCCGTCAGTTCTAGGGCAACTTCGTAAGTCAAAGTGCTGCTGCGGCTGATCACTCCCACCGGGCCGGGAGTGTAAAATTCCTTGGGGTGAGTTCCCAGCAGGAGTTTGTCGGGCACAATAATCCCCGGACTGTTGGGCCCGATTACCAAAGTTTCGGTGGCTTCTGCTTTTCTGACTAAGTGCACCATATCCAGAGGAGGCACTCCCCCAGTAACGATCGCGATTTGCCGAATTCCTCCGGCGATCGCTTCTAAAGCAGCATCCAGCACCGAGTAAGCGTCTACCAAAATTACCGCAGTGTCAACGTGACCCACTGCCGCCACTGCTTGTTCTACCAAATCAAAAATCGGAATTCCCTCCACTTCCAGCCCCCCCCGACCGGGACTAACACCGGCGACTACATTCGTGCCGTATGCTTTCATCATCAGGGCGGCGCGGGTGGACGCGGGAGATTCTGTAATGCCCTGTACTAGGACTTTGCTTTCAGGAGTTAAATTCATTTTTTCCCACTTGACACTCGATCTGTAAAAAGCAGAAGACCTTCATCTGTACAGAAATCTCATTTTTTGCCGATCGACTGCCGCTACTTGGCGGAGGATACAGAAGCGGCCGCGGCCTCATCCAAAGTGCTAGCTAGCTGCACCGGCAACTGTCCCAAACGCTTTTTAACAGCATCAGCATCGATCTCTACCAGCCGCAGCACCACTTGGATGTGGCGGTTAGCGCGAGCTTTCCGTTCCAAATAGCCGGCTACTGCAGCGATTATTTCCTCGGTCTTGGAGGCGCTGCCCAAAATATTTACAAGTATCACCTTAACGCTTTTATCCTGAGCGACTAACTCCAGACCCAAATCCGCGCGATCGCGCAGGGCATTTGCTGCTTCGTAGCGGTCTAGGGAACCAATATTCACAAAATTAGCTGGTTTTCCTCCTTGGTGGGTTACAGCATCTAGAGTTGCCATTGTCAGGCCCACTCCGTTGCACAAAATCGCGATATTCCCGTCTAGTTCGATTAATTGCAGGGATTCGGAATTCGAGATTGGCGATTTAGATTTGGGGTCAAACTCCGGCGACTGCTGAACCTTCGAGTGGGAATGGGGGCGATCGCCAGGGGCGTGGAGACTTCTCCTTTCCCGTGCCAACCCGCTGTTTTGCCTCTTCCCCGATAGTGCTGCCAAATCTGGATGTCGCCCCAAGGCATCGTCGTTGGCGGTGACTTTACCGTCTAAAGCCATGACCTCTCCCGTCGGACTGATGCCGAGAGGATTGATTTCTACTAGATCTAAATCTTTTTCAACAAACAGCCGGTACATTTTTTCGACAATGGTGCTCACCGATTGAATCAAGTCTCCCTGCAATCCCATTTTCAGCGTGAGACGCCTCGCGTAGAATGGCGAAAATTCTTGATCTACGGCAACTTGCTGCATTTGCTCGATCGACCGTTCGACATCCATACCTCCTTGTCTCGATCCCAGAAGCACCGGGCGGCGGGCTACGGGGTCTAGGAGTACCGCTAAGTACAATTCTTGGTCAGCGTTGTACTTTGCTTCTGCCAGTAGAACTTGGGGATATTCATCCTCGATCGGCAAATTAAAAATTGTTTGGGCGGCTGCTACTGCATCGATCGTATTTTCCACAAACTTGATACCGCCCGCCCGGCCCCGTCCCCCAGCCCGCACTTGCGATTTGAGTACAACGGGGTAGGGAATTTTCAGTCCTTTGAGGTCGGCGGGATTGTCAATCTGCTGCGACGGCAAAATCGGAATTGCCATCTGGCGAAATAAAGATTTAGCTTGGTACTCTAACAAATCCATTATCAATTACGGGTTACGGGTAGTTGGCAACAAGCAATTCGTCCTAATTGGCAATTCATAATTAATAGATAGTAATTGGTTTTTTGTCAAGTTAAAAGTTAAAAATTATCGATTTTATCTTTTATTTTTCGACTTGTGTATGACCGATTACTTATTCGCTATTACCGCTCGCCCATTACCTATTACCTAAGCTGTTTCAAAGTGTTTTTTTCTCAAAATTGCCAAATTTTACTGTCGGCTCTGGCGGGGAGATATTTGGCGAGCGTTGGTGTTTTTTTGTCTCGGAAAATCTTCGGAGGTTCGGCCTGTGCCGAGATATTTTTGCGAATTGTTTACTTGATGCTATTAACAGCGCCTTGATGGACGGTTTTGACCCATTTGAGCCGCTTGGGCCGTACCGCAATCCGAGCCGTCACAGTCCCTACCAGCAGCCAGTGGAACATATACACAGTACCCCGCAGCGTTTGCAGGAAGGTGACAAAAACTCTTTTAACGTCAAATTTGGTCTCTTTGCGAGTGCGGCGCAAACCGACAAACATTCCCACCACCGACAATGTAAGGGTCATAAAAGTTATGGGACTGGCGATCGGCATCCGGCGCAGCGCAATTGACATCACAAAGTCGGGTAGCGCTACTGTGGGTAAGAAATATTGAGATACCCAAAATCCAAATAAATCCCAAGTTTTCCCAGTTCCCATGCGGTTCCGCAAAATTAGCCGCCAGTAGTCAAGATAACGCTGATACCCACCTTCGGCCCAGCGATTGCGCTGGTGCCACAGAGCGCGAGCGTTAGTGACTCCTTCTTCTGACACGGCTGGGAAAGCGAGAAATTCAATGTCCCATCGGTCTAGGTGCAGCCTCACAGTCAAATCCAGGTCGTCGGTAATCGTCTCCTCGTTCCAGCCTCCGCAGCTTTCCAAGGCGGTGCGACGCATGAACTGGCCGTTACCCCGCAATTCCCCAATGCCGCCGATCGCAATCCGCTGCTGCTGGAAAAAACTGTCCAGAGCCATTTCAGCTTCTTGGCCACGAGTCCAAAAATTTACCGAAGCATTGGCGATGGCTTTTCTGACTTGCACAGCCCCTACCTTTTCTCCATGGAACACTGGCAGCACTCGGCGCAGCAAATCCGGCGTTACCGTCGCGTCGGCGTCAAATATTCCCACAAATTCCCCGCGAGTCAGCGGTAACACTTGATTGAGTGCTCCCGACTTCCCGCCACTGGCATTTGCTCCTCTGCGAAATACTTTGAGCTGGGGGTACTTTTTGGTTAGCTGTTCCAATACTAGCGGCGTGGCGTCGCTGCTGTGATCGTCGATCGCCCAAACTTCGTAGCGGTCGATCGGATAATCTACATTGCAGATGGATTCTACGAATCGGGCAATCACCGCTTCCTCATTTTTCGCTGCCACCAGCAGCGACACGTAAGGCCAATCCTCTCGGCTTTCATCGGCAAGAGGCGGCAGTGCGGGCTTGGGTTCCGCAAACAAAACTCGAAATGCTTGCATCCACAGCAGTCCCGTCAACCCCCACACTACCCACGCACCCCAAGAAATCAAGTGCAGGGCGATCGTGCCGGCCCAAATCGCAGTCAGCACTGCGGCAGCTTTTCCGCGGCGTCCCCGGTACAGATTTTGAGGAAAAGAGGGAGTTCCCGGCACAGACACCGCAACCGGAAGCTCTGCTTTTGTTTCCGCGTCAAACACCCTGTCGCCAATGTCTGGTATAGCAAATACTTTGCTGAGCTTCGAGTTCGAGGTCAAACTCTTGAGCTCTTCTTGAGCTAAATCAGAGATGTCCAAGTTAAGCTCGCTGCGAGCGTCGTTTTCTGGCCAAGAACTCTCCTGCATAGGTTACTTGATTCAACCACCAATAGTTTTTGATTTTAGATATAAGCATCTACTGTATCAGTTTCTGGACTTTTGTCGAAAGCGGACGGGAGGACAACCAGCGGGTTCGGTGCTTGTACTACCCTGGTAAACGGGTACTGCATCGAGTATTTTGGTTGACTTTTGCTTGCGATCGACCAGGAATATCTGTTAGTTTTTTCTGGGGATCTAAACTATCTGTTAGTAATAATTGTCTGAGGTGGAAATATGTCTATTCCTCAACTCAAGCCAGCCGATGACAAAGAAGTGAAAGTCTACGCGCCTTTCTGTCAAGAGCCCAGGCGCAAGTTTTTACCGCACGCTATTGGTCTCTACAAGCTCAAAAGCTTGGAGGGGGCAAGAAAAATTGACGGTGGGGAGAGCGTGCCGTTTGTCGCTAGTTGGAATATCTCGTCGCTGCCGATCGACTTAACCCGCTGTCGGGTGTTGTTTGACGGCAATGCTGAACTCAGCTACGAAGTGACTATGCAAAGCTCTGAGTTTGTTAGTTGCTTAATTGAGGTACTCCTGACTTTCCAGCGGACTCGTACTGTCGATTTTTCTAAAACGTTTTACCGCAAGCTGATGCGAATGGATGAATAACTTTCACCGCCGCCGCACTCCCGAAAGTCCGCAATTGACCATCAAGCAATTTAATCCGGGGCACCCGGATTGATTCGCGGATCGAGAAAAAAGCTCCTCGCTCCCGATCGCCAGCCCCCGGATTTATCAGTGGGGTCGCTTTCTTCAATCTAAAATCTAAAATCTAAAATCTAAAATCGATTGACGGGCGCTATAACTGGCGCACCAATAGTGTAACGCCTCGACGGCAACATTACATGATTGGTGCGCCAGCCCTATTTGAGAAGCGGAAATAGTAAGTGAGTTGTTGGATCATTCTCAATAATCCCTTTGGGGATCAGCACTTATCCCCATTGCTAAAGTAAATCTACAGCAGTTTTCTGTTGAGCGTGATACAGATTTCGCGTAGGGACTCAGGCTTTGCCTGAGTCCCTATCTGTATTTCATCCAATTGAAAACTGCTGTATTTGTTGTGGGACAAGCCCAAAAGCCTATTTCGGACATTGGTGCGGTGCGAGTACGCGCGAGCGAAGCTATCGCCGTTAGGCGAATCGCGCCGTCCGATTTCGTTCAAATTTTGCGACTCGGTAGCTGAGAGGAAAGCGCTGTAGATCCGCCCAAGGAAAATCAATCTACAGTCCTTGAGCTGCGATCGGGCTAGCATCGCAATCAGCCTTTGATCTGCCCAAATTCCAGCCCACGCCGCCCGACAATTTATGTGTTTAGAAGCTAGAAGCCCGATCCTAAGCAGCTTCTTGCTCGCAGTGCTACCGATCGGTTTGAACGCGGGCGATCGCACTAATAATTAATAACTAATAATACAACCTATCGATTTTCGATTATATGCAAAAACGATCGAACCAACACCGGACTTTCTTCCTACAAAATACCTGTATGATAGCAATCATAAATGAGTCGTATTTTTTTCACCCCACCCCAACCCTACCCTTCGTAAGGGGAGGGGTAAGAAATTAAAAAATAATTTAGAATTGCTATATACCCAACAAAAACTTCACCAAGCCCTCTCAATAGGTTTTTATAGTGAAATCACAACTTATCCCCGGTTATTTAGATTTTATAAGACTCGGTATCACTATCTAAGTTCAGTAATAAAAAAAGTGGCTAAAATTTTTATAATTAAGATTGGTTTTTAAAGGAAGCCGGGGCGATAAATCATTATCAAAAACGGCGGATAAAACAAACAATTTAAAAACTGCTTTCCCAAAATCAAGTAAAAAGAATGGGAAGAAAAGGGTTGCTAACAGGCGAATAAAAATTCTTCGCGAAAAAACAATCTGCCCAAAAGCGACAAAATCGAGTATAATAGTATTGCCAAATTGAGTCGCAGTTCAGAAATACTGTAGAAAAAACTAAATTTATTGAAATAGACAGGTGCAAATTGAGGATTGAAGGCGTACCCAAATTGACTAAATATTTGCTGATCGGTTCCACAAAAGCTTACAGCGGCAAGTCGGCCATCGCCCTGGGGATGGCACTCGGACTCCGGGGAAAAGGACTGGCCGTCGCCTACGGCAAACCTCTGGGAACCTGTTTCAGCTCCGAGGGAGCTGCGATCGAGGAGGAAGACGTGCGGTTCGCGGTAGAGACGCTGAAGCTCTCAGAAAGCCAGATGCCGTCAACACTGCTGTATTTGGATGAAGAGACCGTTCACAAGCGTTTGCGGAGAGAAGACAAGACAGATTACCGCCAGTCTTTAGCGCAATATTTGCAAGCTCCCAGCGGAGACTTGGTGCTGTTAGAAGGCCCAGCTAATTTGGAGGAAGGCAGTCTGTTTGACTTGTCTTTGGCTCAAGTCGCTGAGGCAGTTGATGCCTCTGTGCTGTTGGTAGCCCGCCCGATCGATCTTTATATAGACGATTTGCTGTCGGCTAAACAGCGTTTGGGTTCGCGGTTGCTGGGCGTGGTACTCAATGACGTTCCCTCGGACAAACTCGAATCGGTAACGGCGACTGTGCGGCCTTTTCTGGAGGCTGCGGGTATTCCTGTTTTGGGAATGCTGCCGAGAAGTGCTTTGCTGCGAAGTGTCAGCGTCAAAGAATTGGTGCACCAATTGAAAGCTGATGTGCTGTGCCGTCGAGACCGTTTGGACTTGATGGTGGAAACCTTGACAATTGGCGCGATGAATGTTAGTTCTGCTCTGAAGTATTTCCGCAAAGCGAGAAATATGGCGGTGGTGACGGGGGGCGATCGCACGGACATTCAGCTAGCAGCTCTGGAGAGCTCGACTCAGTGCTTAATTTTGACAGGTCACTTGCCTCCTTCTCCCCTAGTGATCGGCAGGGCAGAAGAAATGGAAATTCCGGTTTTGTCTGTTGATTTGGATACCTTAACCACGGTAGAAATTATCGACAGCACCTTTGGCAACGTGCGCCTGCACGAACCGATCAAGGTGGAATGCGTTACTCAGCTAATGGCAGAACATTTTGACCTTGAGGGTCTGATGGCATCCTTGGGTCTGAGCGATCGAGTCCATTAATAACAGAGCCGGAGCTGAGGGAAGAAGGTATTCGGCAGAGAAAACTTTTTGTTTAAATAAATAAAAAGCCAAACTTCTTAAATTCTCAATTTTTCTTGAATTCTACCTTGAGCTCCGGCTGGCGAATGTCTTGAGACATTCTGCCTTCTGGCTTCCTCAAATCTCCAGATCCTCTAGCCCGATCCCGTAAATCAGCAATTCTTAACTTCTTTTTGGCGGCAATGGCTAGTGAGTCTGCTAAAATCCACAACGTAGTTTTATTTAATTTAATAAATTCTTTGAGTCAATCAATTGAGCTACCCAGAGTAGATGATTTTTTACAAGAACTTGCGGCGATCCAGCAAACCAGCTCCAAGCGGCTTGCTCTTTTGGGTTCTCGCCACGTTCCTATTACCCACCAGCAGCTAATTGAGATGCTGAGCTACGCCCTAGTTCTGGGAGGCAATCAGCTCATCACTTCTGGCGCTACAGGCACCAATTCAGCCGCAATTCGGGGGGCAATGCGAGCAGATCCTAATCTGCTGACAGTGATTTTGCCACAAAGCATGAGCCGCCAGCCTCGCGAGTCTCGCGACCAACTCGAACAAGTGATACATTTGGTAGAAAATCCCAAAAATGATAGCTTGTCTCTCCCGGAAGCAAGCGCCATGTGCAATCAGGAGATTATTTCTCGCTGCCAGCAACTGATATGTTTTGCTTTTCACGAAAGCCACACTTTGCTGAAAACTTGCCAGGATGCGGAGGAACAGCGCAAGGTAGTTACTCTGTTCTATTTTGATTGAACTGCGAGGCGGATGATGCTGTTGGGATTACCTGTGTCGGTTATTCTGCTTGAGTGTATTGCTGCTGCTGCTGCGCTGGTTTACGCACCGTTTTTGGTGGTTGCGTTCGCCCGCTTGCAGCTAGGCTATGACCAAGCAGCCCCCCGCGCTATGTTTGAGAGGTTGCCTGCTTACGCTCAGCGGGCAACTTGGGCTCACCAAAATTCGTTTGAGACGTTTATGCTGTTTTCAGCGGCGGCTTTGATGGCTTTTGTGACGGGGGTAGATTCGGAATCGGCGGGTTGGGCTGCGATCGCTTTTACGATCGCCCGGTTGTTGTTTTCGGTTTTCTATATTCTGAATGTGCCGCTGGCGCGATCGCTCATGTTTGCGATTAGTTCTTCTTGCACTGTTTCTTTATTCTATTTCAGTTTGAGAGCTGTTAATGGCTAATTGTTATTAGTCACTGGTCATTAGTCATTAGTTAAGAGACGCTTAATTAATGACTAATTATTAACTACTAATTACTAATTACCCATTACCAACTACCAATTACCCATTACCAATTACTAATTTATGGCTGCTAGTTATTCCTTTGATATTGTCAGCGAGTTCGATCGGCAAGAATTAGTTAACGCTGTTGATCAAACTGTGCGGGAAATTCAAAGCCGGTACGACTTGAAAGATACCAAAACTACCGTGGAATTGGGCGCAGAATCAATTACTGTCAATACGGACAGCGAATTTACTCTGGACGCAATTCACACTGTTTTGCAAACTAAAGCCGCCAAGCGGAATTTATCTTTGAAAATTTTTGATTACGGCAAAGCTGAACCTGCTAGCGGCAGTCGGGTGCGTCAAGAAATTAAACTTAAAAAAGGAATTAGTCAGGAAATCGCGAAACAGATTACTAAATTAATTCGCGATGAATTTAAGAAGATTCAAGGTTCGATTCAAGGAGATGCAGTGCGGGTGTCTGCTAAGGATAAGGATGATTTGCAGTTGGTGATTCAACGCTTGAAGCAAGAAGATTATCCCGTGGCTTTGCAGTTTACAAATTACCGCTAGATTTGAGAGTTTATCGGGACTTGAGTCCTCATAGTTCTGGCGAATAAGGACTCAAGTCCTGATTAGAAACAACTTTTTACCTCCTTAATATTAAATATCTAAACCCGTAACTGTTAAGTCGGGAGGATGTTCGACAACAAACTGGTAATATAACTCTTGCTTTGCTTGCGGCGGCAGATACATTATCCATTCTAGCAGTCCCATTTCACCTGCTACTATCTTCGGATTAGTGAGAGTCGATCGCACTTTAATTTGTTCGTTGCGGCTTACTGGCAATTGCTCTTTTAGTGTCAGGTGTACCTGCACCTGATGCAAGTTTGTCACATTTAAGCGATAAGCGTAACTCATGCGCCGCTGCTGGCCGATCAGTTTTTTATCTACTTGTCTTTCCACTAATTCCCGCTCTATTTTTAAGCGTTCATCAATTCCTAAATTAACTTTATATTCTTGCCCGGGGGAAACATTTTCTAACTGCACAGTACCGACAAAAGTGTTGTCGCGAAAGATATTTGCTTTACCTGGAAGCAGAGTTGCGCCTGTCATCGGATTCACAACAACTGCTTGCAAATAGGCAAAACTGACTAATCGCGGAACGGCTATGTATTCAGGTTTAAATGGA
The DNA here is from genome assembly GCF_036701945.1 of Microcoleus sp. MON1_C1. NCBI lineage: Bacteria > Bacillati > Cyanobacteriota > Cyanophyceae > Oscillatoriales > Microcoleaceae > Microcoleus > Microcoleus sp. MON1_C1. The sequence goes on from NZ_JAUBRO010000026.1 coordinate 56,117, forward strand.
TAATTTTCGCTGAAAATAGTGACTTTGTGCGGCGTGCCGTCGCTGGGAATGTTGGTATTTCCGCCTACTTGAAATGAAACAGTTCCGCCTTCTCTGGAGACTTTGGCTGTGGCTGTTTCAGCTTGTATGGGTGCGAGTGCCATGTCGGGTGTAGCGCCTGCAACGTCTTCAAAGAACATATCGTTTACGTCTATATCATAGTCTGATGAAACGCTAAGAGGTTGGTCTAATTCGGCTTTTTGGGATCTGCCTCTACGGCGTCCAGGGTATAAACCATCGATGTACCAAGGTTCTAGTTTTGGTGGCAAAGTTCCGATTCCCGGTTTTGCTGTGGATAAAGTCAGCCCTACTCCCGTCCAATCTTCCCCTGTATTTTGATTGACTTCGGCTAAGTAATTGAGATTAATTTGGTTTTTGGTAGTGTTGACTCGCAAGTCGTAAAGGGGAGTCCAGCGGGCTCCCATGACTACATAGGAAACTTCTAGTTCAAAATTGCCGGTGCCACTGGGTTCTATGGCAACAATGATGTTAAAACTTTGCTGAGAATGGGGAGTTTGTACTTGCCGCAACTGCTGCAGCAAAGCTTCTATTTGCTTGTCTAATTCGCGCTGCTGTTTTTCGTGCTGGGCGATCGCACTTACATATTTTACGTAATTAGTTCCTAAAAAGTTGAGCAATTCGCCAGTTTCGTTTAAACCTACCTGCTGTTTGGCGATGCTGCTGGAAAAGAAACCGACGCTTTTTTCGCTCAAATCTTCCACAAATTTGAGCTGAATTTTTCGGGCGGTTATTTTGTCGTTAATTCCCCGTCTTTGGGTTTGTAATTCCTGAATTTGTTGGGTTAATTCGGCAGTACGATCGCCCACAGGTTCGCTGCTAAACACTGTTTCGGTTCGCACTCCCAGCAATCGCACTGCAACTGTACCCGCACCCGTGGCCCTGACTGACTCTGTTTCGAGGGTTGCCGGTACAGAGGCGATCGCCAATTCTCGCTCGTTTCCCGTCAGAGATACCGTACCGCGCCGCGTCACCAAAGCGCGATCGGTATAAACTGTAACTGCTGATATGCTAGTATTTAGTGTTTTAATGGTATCAGAATTAAGTATTTCTGAGTCAGTCATTGCCAGTTGCTCCTATTTAATAACCGTTTAGTCGATCGAGCTCTTTCAAAAATAGTTTATTGGTCAATTTTTCCGCTCGCCCATTCCTTTAGCCAACTCCTCAAGCGCATCCAAAGGCGAACCAAATAAAATGCACCTTTTCAGCAAAGATAAGTCTAACTCAGGCAGCATTTCGCTGCTAGCAATTCGCTCGTAATCTTCCTCTCGCAGATGGTAAAGCTCTAGAGTGCCATCTTCCCAAAACCAGACTTCCGGGACTCCCATCAGTGGGTATTTCTGAAGTTTAATCGGACTACCGCTAGTCATAACAATCTCAATACATAAATCTCGAACATCTTTAATAGTTCCGAAACAATAAGACAAATCTGCCTGATACTCGACTTGCTGTTCGACAATCTGACTATAAGTACCGCTGGGAAAAAATACAATTTTTTTTCAGAAAATACTGTCCCGTTAGCAAGCGCATCAAACACCTAATCGCTTCATGCAACCTTCCAGTACCCGCAATTGCTAGAACTCCATCACAATAAAATAAGCGTACATTCGCCACGTCTTCAAAGCCAGCTTGAATGGCATTGAATTGATGCCATGTCAAACCGCGCCAAGTGAAACGTTGTTCGATTGCGGGAGAAGTGGTTGGGTTGTCTACAGTTTGAAGCATGATTGTTTTATTGATGTTCAAAATGGTAGCGCGGGAGTGGGCGGGTTTATGAGTTTATGAAATCGTTAGTTTTAGGAATTGATAATTGGTAAAACCCGCCCCTACGTTTAATTTTAGCTCAGTGGCTCGATTCCTGCCAAATCCAAAATTTGAGGAATTAAATCTTCTCGTTTGACAGCCATCATGTGAACTCCTTGACAAATCTGCCGCGCTAGTTTGACTTGTTCGGCAGCAATTTTTATGCCTTCCTGCAAGGGTTCGGGAGCTTTTGCTAAACGCTCGATAGTCTCTTGTGGGATGTGAACTCCCGGCACGTATTTTTGAATAAATTCAGCATTTTTAGCTGATTTAAACAAAAATATTCCTGCTAAGACTGGCTTGTTGCAGCCTGCTGCAACGTGGTGCATAAACTTATCCAAAACTTCAAAATCTGTAATTAATTGACTCTGAAAAAACTGTGCTCCAGCCTCTACTTTTTTCTCGAATCGACTTTGCAAACCCGACCAACTGGGGGATTGCGGATCGACTGCTGCACCTACAAATAAATCAGTAACTCCGTCAGTTAAAGGTTTGTCATTCCAGTCTTGGCCGCCGTTCATTTTTTGAATAACTTGCAATAGCCGAACTGATTCCAAATCGAATACACTTTTTGCTTTAGGATGGTCGCCCGCTTTAACGGGATCGCCTGTAAGTGCTAATACATTGCGAATGCCTAAAGCGTGGGCTCCCATGAGATCAGCTTGCAGGCCAATTAGATTGCGATCGCGACAAGCAACTTGACAAATTGGCTCAATCCCGTGCTGCACTAAAATCGCCGAAACTGCTAGCGGGCACATTCGCAAAACTGCGCGACTCCCGTCTGTGACATTAATTGCGTGAACTCTGTTTTTGAGGCGTTCAGCCATTTGAATTGTGTGAGTTATGTCGCCACCTTTTGGCGGGGCAACTTCGGCGGTAATTATAAATTCTCCGGGGGTGGTGCAGGCTGTGCGAAAACGGTTCATGATTATTTGTCTGTTATGGGTGATTTGTTATTTGACTGTTGACTGTTGACTGTTGACTGTTGACTGTTGGCAGTTGTTAGTGGGCAGTTGGCAGTTGTCATTCTTAACAAGTAACCAAGAACAACTAACAACTAACAACTAACAACTAAACAGGTAAAGAATAACCGAAAGCTTTCTTAACCTTATTTAGAGTTTGATTAGCAATAGCTTCTGCTTGTTCTCTTCCGCGACGTAGTACAGACTCTAAATATCCCGGCTCGTCCATTATTTCCTTGTATTTATCCTGAATTGGTTTGAGGGCATTAATTGTCGTCTCTGTCAGCAAGGGTTTAAAATCTCCCCAACCCATGTTTTCACACTCTGTTGCTACTTCTTCCTTAGATTTGCCGGAAAGCAGGAGATACAGTGTCAGCAAATTTCTAGCTTCGGGGCGATCGGGGTCGTCAAAAGTCAAACCCCGCACGGCATCTGTTTTACAGCGCTTGATTTTTTTGGCGATCGTATCTGGCGAATCCAATAAATTAATTCGACTTTGTTCGGAAGGGTCAGATTTCGACATTTTGCGCGTGCCATCTGTCAAACTCATTACCCTCGCACCGTCAGTCCGAATTAACGGTTCGGGAAGTTTCAATACTGGCTTTTCGAGTGTGCCGAATTGGTGATTTAACCTGATGACAATATCGCGGGTGAGTTCCAAATGCTGTTTTTGGTCTTCTCCCACTGGCACTTTGTCGGCATCGTAAAGCAAAATGTCTGCTGCCATTAACACGGGATAATTTAGCAAACCGGCGTTGACATTTTCACCTTGTTTAACTGCTTTTTCTTTAAACTGAATCATATCTTCGAGCCAGTTAATCGGCGTAATACAGTTGAGCAACCATGCTAGTTCTGTGTGCGCCGAGACGTGGGATTGCACGAAAATAGTAGAATATTCTAAATCGATCCCGCAAGCTAAATAGAGGGCGGCGATCGTGTAAGTGTCGGAGGCTAGAGTTGCTGGATTGTGCGGTGCGGTAATTGCGTGCAAATCGACTACGCAGAAATAATTTTCGTACTGACTTTGACCTTCTACCCAGTTGCGAATGGCACCGAGATAATTGCCGAGGTGAAGATTGCCGGTTGGCTGAACTCCAGAAAGAACGCGCTGTTTGCCCATGAGGAAAGAATAGAATTGAACTCACATTTCTATATTGACACGTTATTTCAATTTCAGAGCCTCTAATTTTCTGGTGGTTGACTGTTGACGGTTGACGGTTGACTGCTGACAACTGACAACTGACAACTGACAACTGACAACTGACTAATTACCAATCTGTCAGCAACCTTGCTTTGCGTAGAACAAATGTCAGAACTGTTTCTTCGCCGGTAATAATATCGGCTCTGCCTTCCATTCCCGATTGAATCGAATACTGGCGGGGGACATTAGCCTGGGAGTTTCCGAAGAATGGGCTGTTGGCGGATTTGAGTTTTGTTAAATAAGTTTGTTCGGGCTTAATTGCCACTTCGTAATAAGCTGTACCTAAATTATTAGTGGGATTTTGAGTGGCGATCGCATCTGGGGCGATTTCGCTGACGGTTCCTTTTAATGTGCCGTAATCGGGGAAAGGCAAAGCCGAAATCCTGATCTGTACGGGTTGACCGATTTGGATGCGGGCGATGTCTTGGGATGTTACCTTGGCTTTGACTACCAGGGGTACGTCGCTGGGGACAATTTTGGCGATCGCGCTGCCGGCTTGTACGGTTTGACCAGTATTTCGTACTTCCAATCTGAGAATTGTACCATCAGCGGGGGCGCGGATCACGCTATTTTCGAGTTTTAAGTCAATTTGATTTAGTTGTTTTTTAGCTTGAATTAATTGTTGTTGAAGGGACGATCGCTTAACGAGCAAAACCCGCCGACTTCGGCCCAGTCTCTCGGCAACATCTGGTAGCGATGTGGCGAATTTTATTAAAGCGGATTCGATTAATTCCTGTTGGGCGGAAGTTTCACTTTGGATGCTTTTAAATTGGGCGCTGGCCAAAATTTGATTTTCTAAGTCGCGCAGTTGCTGGCTGATTTGCTGTGCTGCTGTTTGAGACTGATTAATTATTTCTTGTAACTGCTGTTGTTGAGCGCCCAAACGCGAAGCGTCTACAACTGCGATCGCATCTCCTTCTTTTACTGTCTGATTCTCGCTGACAGCAATGCTTTCGACGGTTCCTTCGGTTGCGGCTTGCACGACGCGCACTTCTCCGGCGGGACGGACGATCGCATCTGCTTTGACTGTAGCGCTGTATTTGGTGACGCTAGCGAGGGCGATCGCCCCGCCAAACGTCGCCACCATCAAAATGCCCCCCAAAGTCGTCCAGCGGCTGACAGGGGGCAAAAACTGGTCGTTATCAAAGGTTTCAGCGGGTGGGGCTTCGGGAGTCAGAGACATGGCGGCAAGGGGGAGAGGGGAATAGTTTGGAGTTTTGAGTTTTGAGTTGGGGGGAGGGATAGATCGATCACTGATTTGTTTTGTCACCTTTACGATCGGCTTTCCGGAAACCAAGCATAGGTTTAGAAGTCTAAATCAAAATTCACAGGGTAAAGGTAAAAATCCGCACAGCTTTGGCGTTCCCACCCACAAACTTCGCCAAATATCAAAAGGAGTGAAGTCCGCGGGCTACTGTCATGAAAATACGGCGTTTCGGCAATGACTTTTGGCGCTGTTACCGGGTTTTTCCTGTATGCGTAGGTAGTAAGTAAGTACATAGGTATTAATAGGAGTTCTTTATGTCAGAAAATCAACCAAATTCACTCTTCATCGAAGTAACCGATGGAGAATCTGCTACTGTCAACGGTGGCAGCATTACCAGCGGTGTTAGCGGTGCTAAAAGCAACAGCGAGGCGCATAACAGCAGCAGCGATGGTCTCACTATGCTGTTTTTCCTGCCGCAGCCTAGCCAGCTTTATCTGTACGATCCGAGCCGCGATCGCCCTTACAAAACCCTAGTGGTTTAGATAGCTGAGTCAAGTTGTGCGATCGAGTAAATTTTGAAAATTTATCCGTAGTATTCCGGAGGTCGTACAGGACTACAAGAAGTATTACTCAGTATTTACACGAGAATCTAGAAATTAAATAATATTTCTAGTTTCCCTTCAATTTTATTAAGTTAAACGGAGTCTAATCATGAAAGAAACAAAGGACAATTCACTGTTTGCTGAACTCACTCCTGAAGAATCAGCTAGCGTCAACGGCGGTCACTATTATGCCAATCAATACAATTGTCACCGGCAGCGGCGCAGTTGGGTCGTGTACCGCCGGAATTGCGACGGTTCATACAGAAGAGTAGTCCGCTACGCCTACTACTAAAGTTTAGTGCTAGTCAATTCAGATCTATAACTGTGGAATCGAGAAAGCACCCATAACTTTATGGGTGCTTTTTGCTGATTGGGTAGTTGGTGATGAGTAATCTTCTTTATGCTCTACCATTATTCATTTTGCAAAATGTTAAAGAACATCCCTTTGATCGGCAAAATGCCATTATTCGGACAAGTTAACAGGTTTAAGAAATATCAGGTTGTTCTCCAGCAGAGCGAAGAAGATTGCGGGGCGGCTTGTTTGGCTTCGATCGCGAAATTTTACGGACAAAATTTTACTATTAGCCGCTTGCGAGAATGTGCGGGCACCGGCCAAAAAGGGACGACTCTGCTGGGCTTGAAACAAGGTGCTGAGGCGATCGGCTTTAATGCTCGATCCGTGCGAGCCGCGGCTGCTATTTTAGACCAAATTGAGGAAGCGCCTTTACCGGCAATTATTCACTGGAGCGGTTATCACTGGGTTGTTTTGTACGGAAAGCAGGGCGACAAATATGCGATCGGCGATCCGGCTGTCGGTATGCGCTATGTTTCTAAAGCAGAATTAGCAGCAGCTTGGACAGATTGGCTGTGCTTGCTAGTAGAACCCGATGCTGAGCGGTTTTTTGCAGCAGCAGACGGTCAACCGCCCGCTAATTCCTTACAAAAATGGATGCGCCGGATTGGGATTTACCGCCCGATTTTAATAGAAGCATTTTTGCTGAATGCAGTGTTGGGTTTGCTGTCAATTTCTTCGCCTTTTCTAGTTCAAATGCTCACCGACGACATCCTGGTGCGGGGCGACAGACAACTCCTGGCAAGTGTGGCGATCGCAGTTATCGTTATGAACCTTTTTAGCAGCAGTTTAGGATTGGTACAGTCCAACTTAATTGCTCAGTTTTCCCAGCGTTTAGAATTGGGATTGGTGATGGAATTCGCGCGCAAATTCCTGCGATTGCCTTTGAGTTTTTACGAAACTAGACGCAGCGGCGAAATTGTCAGTAGATTACAAGATATCCAAGAAATAAATAAATTAGTTTCTCAAGTCGCTATCAGCTTGCCAAGTCAATTTTTTATAGCTGTAGTGTCTTTTATATTTATGTTATTTTACAGCAAGGAACTGACGTTAGCAGCTACAGCTATAGCTCTGTTAATGACTGCCTCTACAGTGGTATTTCTGCCCGTATTGCAGCAAAAAACGCGCAGTTTATTGGTGTTGGAAGCCGAAACTCAAGGCGTTTTAGTAGAAACTTTTAAAGGCGCACTGACGGTCAAGACTACTAGCAGCGGTCAGCAACTTTGGGAAGAATTTCAAACCCGCTTTGGTCGCTTAGCAAATATCACTTTTCGCACTACACAAATTGGCATTCTCAACAATATATTTTCTGGTTTTGTTGCCTCTGCTGGCAGCATTACTCTGCTGTGGCTTGGTAGCGGTTTGGTGATTGACAAGGTATTGAGTATAGGTCAGTTGCTAGCGTTTATTAGCATGAATCAAAACGTTACTACTTGGGTGAATTCGCTAGTAGGATTTACTGATGAGATGACTCGCGTGCAGACAGCTACTCAACGGCTGTCGGAAGTCATCGATGCTGAAGCGGAAACTAAAGACGATACGAATAAACCTTTCGTAACAATTCAGAACCGCGACGGTATTGTTTGCAAGAGTGTTAATTTTCACTACCCCGGCCGACTTGACTTGCTGGAAAATTTTTCTGTCACATTTCCCGGCGGTCAAGCAATTGCTTTAATCGGCCATTCCGGCTGCGGAAAAAGTACGCTAGCAAAAGTAATTTCTGGTCTGTACCCGCTGCAATCTGGTAATATTAGAATTGGCGGTTACAACTTACAGGATTTGTCTCTCGACAGTCTCAGACAGCAGGTAGTATTGGTTCCTCAAGAAGCACATTTTTGGAGCCGTTCGATTCTCGGAAATTTTCGTTTGGGCAATCCAGATATCAGCTTTGAACAGATTGTTAAAGTCTGCAAAATTGCGGGGGCGGATGAATTTATCAGCCAATTGCCGGATAAATATCAAACTGTTTTAGGGGAGTTTGGAGCAAATATTTCTGGCGGACAAAGACAAAGATTGGCGATCGCCCGCGCCATTCTCAACAACCCGCCCGTATTGATTTTAGACGAATCTACTGCAGGGCTTGACCCTGCAAGCGAAGCGGAAGTTTTAGAACAATTGTTGATGTACCGGCACGGGAAAACGACGATTTTTATCAGTCACAGACCGCGAGTGATCGATCGCGCCGATTGGATTATCATGTTAGAACGCGGCCGATTGAAACTGCAAGGCTCGGCTGCAAAATTGCGATCGATTCCAGGAGACCATTTAGAGTTTTTGCATCCTTGAGCGAGTTAATAAAACAACAGGTTTAAATCTGTCCCTACACAAACAACACCGGGAGCATCTCACTTTTGCACCCTACCCCAATCCTCCCCGAACCCGCGGGGAGAAAGTAAGAAATTCACAAATGATCCGAGGATTGCGATATCGTTGGCGTTTGCATCGGAATCATAAAATCGAGTCAACAGTTAACACTCAACTATTCTGTTTTTCGACCCGCCCGTCAACAGTCAACATTTATGATGAGTGCAACCGGAATTGAAATCTCTCATGACTAATAACTTCTCTAAGATTCTTGAGCTAAAGTACATCGATCGCACAATCCGAAAAACTCCAAAGTGTGATAATAAATTTTGAAAGAATGAGATTGTTGTAGTTGGCTTTCTAAGTGGTGGACGGGACATTCGTCGATCGTAATTGACGTGCCGCATTCCAGACAAGTTAAGTGATGTTGGTCTTGGTGGGCGGCACCGTAGAGAGACTCGCCACTAGCAAGCGTTCTGACGTGAACGAACCCCTCTCGCTTTAAACCGTCGAGGGAACGGTAAACGGTTGCTAAGCCCATGCTTTGGTCGCTGTTACGCAGTTCTAAGTAGATATCTTGCGCTGAGAGCGATCGATTCAGGACTTTGAGCAAGTTTAAAATACGCTCCTGACTGCGGGTGCGGTTGGTTCTCATAATTTTTTTGTGTAATCTGCTAGAGTCAAATCTGTCCCTGTTTCTAGGCTATCTTACTTGGGCTAACCGAATGGCGATCGGCGTGCAGCTCGGTTGTAGAATACAATGGGGCTAACTTTCACATCACCTACCGCAACATTCCCGTGACTCAGAAATATCTTGCCCAAATCTATGTTACCCTCCGCCCTTCTGTTTTAGATCCCGCCGGCACTGCCGTACAGTCTGGTTTGCAACACATGGGATACGACAATGTTGAGCGTGTGCGAATCGGGAAGTACGTTGAATTGACGCTGACTGCTGCTGCTGAGTCGGAGGCCCGCGAACAACTCGATCGCGTTTGCGACCAACTTTTGGCTAATCCAGTGATTGAAAATTATCGCTTTGATTTGACTGAAATTCCTGTTGCCGTGGAGACAGCGACGGCATAAATGCGATCGTCGCTAGGGTGTTTTTAAACTCGGAGATCCCTCCTAACCCCCCTTAATAAGGGGGGGACAAGAGGGTTCTGAAAGTCTTTGTTAAAAAGCGAGGACAAGAGCGTTCAAAGTCTTCGTTAAAAACACAAGAACTAGAACGACTCAAAGTCCCCCTTCTTAAGGGGGATTTAGGGGGATCGAGGCTTAGAAACAAGCGAGAAAAACATAAGATTTTAGTCTTAGGTTGACACCTCTTCCTTCTTCCTTCTTCCCTCTTCCCTCTTCCTTCTTCCCTCTTCCTTCTTCCTTCTTCCTTCAGCTTATGAAATTTGGAGTTATTGTTTTTCCGGGTTCAAATTGCGATCGCGATGTGGTGTGGGTGACTCAAGGGTTACTCCACCAACCGACGCGGATGATTTGGCACGAAGATACCGATATTTCGGATATTGATATCATTGTAATTCCCGGTGGTTTCAGTTACGGAGATTATTTGCGGTGCGGCGCGATCGCCCGTTTTTCTCCGGCGATGCGGGCTACTGCGGAACACGCGAAAAAAGGAAAGCTTGTATTAGGCATCTGCAACGGTTTTCAGGTGTTGACTGAAGCTGGTTTGTTGCCCGGTGCTCTGGTGCGGAATGCGGGATTGAATTTTATTTGCGATCGCGCTTCTTTGAAAGTCGAACGCGGTAATACTCGTTGGACTGCGGCTTATACTACGGGTGAAATCATCGATTTGCCGATCGCTCACGGGGAAGGCAACTATTATGCCGATGCCGATACTTTAGCAGAACTAGAAGAGCACAAGCAAGTCCTATTTCGCTACTGTACTCGGGCGGGCAAAATTAGCGATGCTGGCAACCCCAACGGTTCGTTAAATAATATTGCCGGTATTTGCAATCGCCAAGGCAATGTATTAGGAATGATGCCGCATCCTGAACGGGCATCCGATCCGATGCTGGGCGAAACTGATGGGGTGAAATTGTTTCAAGGGTTGTTGATGGCAAGTGTTGCTGCTGTTTTGTAGTTGATATTTGTCTCTGATTTTATGAACAGGCAAGATGCCTGTTCCACAAAACATCAAGTTTCTTGTAGGGTGGGCATCTGGCCCGCCCAAAATCAACAGGCAAGATGCCTGTTCCACAGTAGATTAAATTGATTGTGGGGTGGGCATCTGGCCCGCCCAAAATCAACAGGCAAGATGCCTGTTCCACAGTAGATTAAATTTGTTGTGGGGTGGGCATCTGGCCCGCCCAAAATCAACAGGCAAGATGCCTGTTCCACAGTAGATTAAATTGATTGTGGGGTGGG
>NZ_JAUBRO010000026.1:67083-103168 GCF_036701945.1 Microcoleus sp. MON1_C1
CATCTTGCCCGCCCAAAGAAATACAATTTAGATGCGGGACAGCTTATCAACTTTTGAAAAGAAGAATATTTATTTTATGCCGCTAATCGACTTAGCTAATTTTAAAACTAGGGTAATTGGATGCAGTGCGGTGATGGCTATTGGACAACTTATTTCAAATGCGATCGCCAATCCGGCAACTCAAGCAGCAGCGGGTATGATGGGCGGCCCGATCGCAGTTGGGGGAGTTTCTATCTTAGCAGCGATTGCTAGTGGTATAGCGGGGAATATTGCGGCTAATGACCTCGGAAATCGGATGACGGAACGGTTGAGCAAAAATCCGAGGATTCTCGATAATCACGATTTGATTAAGGCCGCGGGTGAGGCGATCGGCTATATTTTGAGAGAGGTTGCCAAGTCCGATCGCCTAATTGCGATCGCCGAAACCAAAAAATTGCCTTATCCAGAAACAGCACTCAGTCAATTAGCCGAGAAAACTCCTGAATACTGGCTAGATGTTAACACGAATACAGCAGATTTGTCAAGAAGTTTAAATATTTCCGAAGACCAGTTAACCAAGATTTTTTCTGCGGATGCCGAGGAGTTCGATCGAGTTACCGGATTGACAACGGCAGATTGGGCAACTTTCCTCAACGAATTCGCGGCCAGCGAGGGGAAATCCTTCGATGCGGAAATTGTGGAATTTGTGGCGGACAAACTGTACGCAACTTTCCCGAAAGCGTACCGCGAAGTGCTGAAACAGGATGCGGCGAAGGGAGGAGAAAAGTTTGCCGCGATGCTGTTGAATCTGCACCAAATTGCTTTGGCAGAACTGAGAGATTTGGGGCTGCAAAATGGGGAAATTCTGCAAAAGTTGGAGGCTGTGGCAACTGGGCAGCAGATTTGTCAAGTGATGGTGAAATTGTCAGCCATAGAAATTGGCATTCGGGACGATTTGGCGCAAATTAAAACATCACTGGAACGATTTGTTGATACTTCCGCGCCTCAATTGCCGCTTCCCTACGAGTGCGAAACGATTATTCAAGACCGGACTCAAGACTTTACCGGCCGCCGATTTGTGTTTGAAGCAATTATCGAATTCTTGCAGAAAAAGCCGAAAGGATATTTTGTTTTAGAAGCAGCTCCGGGTGTCGGGAAAACTTCAATTATGGCGAAGTTAGTGCTGCTGATGAAGCGGCGCTGTGTTGTCCATTTTAACTCGCAATCTCAAGGCACTGTTAAGGCAAAGCAATTTCTTGAAAATGCCTGCACTCAGTTAATTCAAGCCTTTAAACTGGATTACCCAAAATTGCCAGAAAATGCAACTACAGATGGCAATTTTCTCAGTCGATTGTTGGGGGAAGTCAGTCCTAAATTGGGCGGAAAAAAGTTAGTTTTTGTTTTGGATGCCCTCGATGAAGTCGATATGAGCGATCAGGGGCGCGGCAGCAATGTTCTATATTTGCCAGATGCTTTGCCGGATAATGTTTATTTTATTTTGTCGAAGCGACCGGAAACTCTGCGTTTGCCAAATCATCAGGTTTTTGATTTGATGCAGTACAGTTCAGAAAGTTTGGCGGATGTCAAGGTTTATATTGACAAACGCACCAGCAACAGCGCATCAATTCAGAATTGGATTAACCGTCAAAATTTGCAGCGCGAACAGTTTGTGGCGGCGGTGGCGGAAAAAAGCCAGAATAATTTTATGTACCTGCGCTATGTGCTGAATGATATCGATAGCGGCAAGTACAGCGATGTGACTTTGAAAGATTTGCCGAGGGAGTTGGAAGGATATTATGAGAAGCACTGGGCGCGGATGGAAATGGCGGTTAAGGATAAAGAATTGCGCCGCCGGAAGTTGAAGGTTATTTATTTGTTGACCAAAACACGCAAGCCAGTTTCCTGCGATATTTTGGCGGATTTTGCTGATGAAGATGCCTTGGATGTGCAGAAAGTTCTCGATGATTGGGAACAGTTTCTGCGCCGTAGCGGTGATAGTCCTCCCGATTACAGTATTTATCACGCGAGTTTCCAAAGATTTCTCCACCGTATCGATGTGGTGCAGAAAGCTGGGGTTTCGCTGCGGGATATTGAAACGGCGATTTCTGATAATTTGTGGGAGGATTTGTACGGCGATGAGTAAGTTTAAAGAAGGGTTGAAGAAACTGTCGCCGAAAAAGCGGCTTTATGCTTTGGAAACTTTGCCGGGGCATTTGGCCCAGAGTGTTCAAGGGGAACGGCTGCATCAGTTGTTGACGGATTTTGATTTTATTGAGGCGAAGTTGGATGCGATCGGGGTTCAAGCATTAATTGAGGATTACGATTTGGCGAGAGTTTCTGATGTTTTGTTGTCGGAGGGACCAACGGAAACTGTGAAGTTGATTCAGGGGGCAATTCGGAAATCGGCGCACGTTTTGGATGGGGATAAAACGCAATTAGCTGGGCATTTATTGGGGAGATTGCTGGATTTTGAAATGCCTGAGATTCAGGGGTTGCTGGAACAAGGAAGGCAATCGAAAGATAGTGTTTGGCTGCGGCCTTTGAAGGCTAATTTAGAGCGGGCAAATGAAGGGGCGCTGCGGACGCTTGTCGGTCATACTCAGTCGGTATATGCAGTGGCGATCACACCCGACGGTAAAACCGCGATTTCTGCTTCATCGGATAACACCCTGAAAATCTGGGACACCGAGACAGGTACCGAAGTTAGAACCCTCACCGGTCATACTAGCGGGGTATATGCAGTGGCGATCGCAGCCGACGGTAAAACCGCGATTTCCGCTTCATCGGATAACACCCGGAAAATCTGGGACACCGAGACAGGTACCGAAGTTAGAACCCTCACCGGTCATACTGACTCGGTATATGCAGTGGCGATCGCAGCCGACGGCCTCACAGCGATTTCCGCTTCATCGGATAACACCCTGAAAATCTGGGACACCGAGACAGGTACCGAAGTTAGAACCCTCACCGGTCATACTAGCGGGGTATATGCAGTGGCGATCGCACCAGACGGCAAGAGAGCGATTTCCGCTTCATGGGATAGAACCCTGAAAATCTGGGACACCGAGACAGGTACCGAAGTTATAACCCTCACCGGTCATACTGACTGGATAACAGCAGTGGCGATCGCACCAGACGGCAAGAGAGCGATTTCCGCTTCATTGGATGAAACCCTGAAAATCTGGGACACCGAGACAGGAACCGAAGTTAGAACCCTCAGCGGTCATACTGATTTGGTAAATGCAGTGGCGATCGCACCAGACGGCAAGAGAGCGATTTCCGCTTCATGGGATGAAACCCTGAAAATCTGGGACACCGAGACAGGAACCGAAGTTAGAACCCTCACCAGTCATACTAGCAAGGTAACAGCAGTGGCGATCGCACCAGACGGCAAAAGAGCGATTTCCGCTTCATTGGATAAAACCCTGAAAATTTGGGACACGGAGACAGGAACCGAAGTTAGAACCCTCACCGGTCATACTGGCTGGGTAGAAGCAGTGGCAATCGCACCAGACGGCAAAAGAGCGATTTCCGCTTCATTGGATAAAACCCTGAAAATCTGGGACACCGAGACAGGAACCGAAGTTAGAACCCTCAGCGGTCATACTGACTCGGTAACATCAGTGGCAATCGCACCAGACGGCAAGAGAGCGATTTCCGCTTCATGGGATAAAACCCTGAAAATCTGGGACACCGAGACAGGAACCGAAGTTAGAACCCTCAGCGGTCATACTGACCCGGTAACAGCAGTGGCGATCGCACCAGACGGCCTCACAGTGATTTCCGCTTCAGGGGATAACACCCTGAAAATCTGGGACACCGAGACAGGAACCGAAGTTAGAACCCTCAGCGGTCATACTGACCCGGTAAATGCAGTGGCGATCGCACGCGACGGAAAAACAGCGATTTCCGCTTCATTGGATAAAACCCTGAAAATCTGGGATCTGCTTAGTGGCAAAGAAATTGCTAGTTTCAGCGGAGAACATGGGTTTATTTGCTGTGCGATCGCACCTGATGGGGTGACAGTTGTAGCGGGCGATGTGTTCGGCCGGGTGCATTTCCTGCGATCGGAGGGAGTTAGCGGCGGGCGATAATCCAAGAAACCGGGTTTTTGCCCGAATCTGTCGGTTGTAACGAAGTATTTCGGTAAAAACCCGGTTTCTGGGCCACCCGCCGATCCAAGAAACCGGGTTTTTGTCCGAATCTGTGGGTTATAACGAGGTATTGTCGTAAAAACCCGGTTTCTGGGGCCCCGCTATCGGGTTTTTTGGTGATGGGCGATTCCCTACGGGATAGCTACACTTCACGGGTTTTTTGTTGATGTGCGATCGAATTTGAGAGAAATGTGCGATCGAATTCGATTTGTTAGTCCGTTAGTTTGTCCGCGCAGGGAAAGCCAGTTGGTTCGTCGGCGAGTCCGCCAGGGGTTGAAACCCCTGTCTCAAAGCGAAAGTCCTCTCAAGAGGACTGAAGAGTTAGTTGATGTACATCGCTTTGAGGCAAATCTTCAGTCGGTTTCAACCGACTTTAGCTATGAGACGGGGGTTTCAACCCCCGGCGGACACTGCCACCAACTCATCACAATATTGTACCAATATCCAAATCCCCGACTTCTTCAAGAAATCGGTAATCTAATCATCCTCATCCAATCCCAGCGGCACAAAATATTGACTGTAAACCACACTATCCGGCTCCCAAAGCGGCCGCCAATAAACATTTTGCATCACCGCTTTCTCCCCATCACCATCAGCAGGCCACTGAAAACTGACGATCGCAATATTGCTATATCCCACAATCTCATCACCCTCTTGCAGCCAGCGATTGCGCCACAACAGCGATATAAAATTCCACAACCTACGCAGCAGTGACAATTGTTTATTTTTATGCGATCTATTTGACGGAGTTCCCTTTTCTAGCTTCAAAAATACCCGAGCTCTTTGCCGTTTAATCCAGTCAATCCGATAGCCCCAATCAGGCATAGATTGTCTATTTCTGAGACCAGCCGCCACAGCCTTCTTTCTGCTCATCCTCGAAATATTCATTAATTCCAGCGGCTCATTCCATCCCAAACATTGGTGCGATCGCTCAGGAAGCAACGACTTAATCTTAGTATGAATTAAATGCGTTGTCCACTCCTCATTGATAAAAGCACTAGCAGTCAACTGCGCCAGCACAGAATATTGACAACTTGACTTATAATTCGCCCCCCTCAAAGGCTCAATATTCGGTCGAGAATCGCCAAAATGACAATCATACCAATAACTCAGCCGCACAGCAGCAGCATAGTGAATATCCCCCGTCAACACAATCACCCGATCGCGCTGTTTAAAAAATTCCACCAACAGCTTCACAAAAGCTAACTCATGAAAATTCCAAGCATCCCCCGCATCACTACTAAAAACCTTCCCCTGTGCCACATCCCACTTTTGCACCGCATCAATAATCCACAAACCCACCAAATTTGTCGGCACAACCACCAGCGTCGCCTCAATCTCAAACTCCCCAGTTTTATTCAGCAAATCCGTCTCCTTCAAAGGTTCCTGAATTTGCTCCTCAAAACCTTTGTGAGTCAAAAGCATCGGCGGATCGAGCGGGCTTTCCACCGGATACCCCCGCGAACTCCGCGTATCCAGCACAATTACCTCGTGCTTAAAACTTCTCACAATAAAATGCCAATTCAAAACCTCATTTACACCCTCACAATCCCGATCCAAAATAAAAACATCTTCATCTAATTTCAACTTCGGTAAATGTGTTTTCGGATCGAGCCTTGGAATTCCTAAATACGAAGCCGCATCCTCCCAAGCAGAAACATCAGTTCCCGCCGAAGCCGACCATTTTTCCGCAGCCTTTAATAATTTATCTCCCGGTTTTTCGCGATCGAACTGTGCGGGCGTATTTCCCCAAGCCTGAAACACAGCGTAAGCCAGCAAAGCATTCTGCACCACCCGCCGTCCCAGCGGCTTCCCCAGCACCCGGTAACACCACTCTCGATTCAAATACAAATCGTCGCTAATATCATGATCGTCGCAAATCATATAAGTAGGAATATTCGCTAGCGCCCTCCTCACCCTCCACAAATTGCGAGCAAAACCGTCAAGTTCAACAACTTCTCTATCCCAGACTTTTGCCGGCTTAGAATTTGGACAAATATCCTTACCCTTCGGAAAACGCGCGCACCAAAGTATCGGCGACCAAACTAACAAATACATCGCGCAATATTCCCCCAAACTGAACAAATGACTTTTAGCCTTGTCCGGTTTATTCACCAACATCCCCGTAAAGCCGCCAAAATCTCTGGCAATATCGCTGCGAGTCCCCGGCTGTAACTCAATTGGTTTTTTGTACTGATACTCATCAGCCTCAGAGAGTTTCTGAATAGGGGACTCTTTAAAAATTTCCCTCTCTTCGCCAACTGCATTTTCGTTTTGCGAATTTTTAGGTATACTGATACACAAATTCTTTTTAATTTGGGCATCATCCATCAGGGGTAGACTCTCTTCCCAGCCCAACAGTGTATCGCCAGCATCAGTCAAAGCCCACAGCATCGCATCGGCCACGTCGTCGCCATAAATTTGGTCGCCGGTTAAAAACAGTTGGTGGGGCCTGCTATTTGCCGTACCTGCAAACTGTTCGATCGAATTATCCAAGATTGGCAGCGCATCTCTGCCGTCTCCGTGGGGCTTGCGACAAGAACCGTGAACGATACGCAAATAGTTTAAATCGTTCGGTGGCAGGGCAAAAGTCGGCAACTGGTGAGCGAAATAACTAATCGTGTCCCGTCCCAAAGCCGACAAATCCGGGGCGGCAGGCCACAGGCAAGAAATGAGATTTTCTTTCTCATTTTCTGCGACTGCCACCCCCGACGGCGACTCGCTACTCCCAGCAAACTTGATGTCATAAGCATAAATTTGCCCGGATGTCAAGACATTGCGGTCGATCGGTTTAGCAGTCACCGCCACTACGTGCAGGTATTTGCCGAGCTGCACAGTAGAGTTCGCACCTTGGAGCAAGGGTCGATCGACAATTTCGCCGCTTCCCCCCTCTGTCGAATAAACCTTGAGTTCGACTCGGCGGGGTGCTTTCAGAGCCAGCCAAACTGTCACGGCCCGACTTTCAGTCCGGCGCAAAATCGGGCCCGCAAGGATAAGCGGCAAGTGATGAATTCGATGACTTAAGGGAGTCCACGACATAGAATTTAAAAAATAAAAATTAAATAAGGGTGTTCTAGCAATCAGATTTTAGGCGAGCCAGCATCTGTGACCGGGTTAATTAATGCTAAGTCTGCCAACCCCCGTCTGCAACTTTGTAACAACTCATTAAGTAAAATTAATAATCATGCTACAAGAAGAAAAATTACAGCATTTCGTCAATTCAGCCCCGCAGTTGCCCGTAATTAAATCATCAGAACCCGCCGGACGGCCCAACAGCCAGCCGCTCTACTCCTCACCTTTAGATCGGGCGATCGACCGCCACCCCCTCACCGTCGCTCCAGAAACCCCGATCGCCCAGGTGTTGGCTCTCATGAACCCGATGCGCGTCTCCTGTCAGCTTTGTGGGGAAAAACAACACGCTGTTGCTAGCGCAGCCAAGCGCAGTTGCGTCATAGTCGTGGAAGATAATCGACCGATCGGCATTTTTACAGAACGCGATATCGTCAAGCTAACTACCGTCGCAGCTTGTACAGTCGGACTGACAATTGCTGATGTAATGACTCGATCGCCAATTACCCTCAAACAATCCGAGTCTCAAGATATTTTCACAGCTATGTTCATGTTGCGCCAGCACCAGATCCGGCATTTGCCCGTAGTGGACGAGGACTCTCGACTTCTCGGCATCATCACCCGCGAAGCGATTCACGAAGCCCTGCAACCGATCAACTTGCTAACCAATTTGCGCTGTGCAGCAGATGTCATGACTAAAGAAGTCATTTCTGCCCCAACAACTGCCTCAGCCCTCGATTTAGCCCAGCTCATGGTCAAGCATCGAGTTAGTTGCGTCGTCATTGTCCAAGAGCAAATTCAGCATCCCGAGCTGGCGATCGCCCCAACACCAAATTATCAAATTCCGATCGGCATTGTCACCGAGCGCGACATCGTGCAGTTTCACGCCCTCGAATTAAACCTCTCGGAAATCCCGGCCGCAAGAGTCATGAGTGCGCCTTTATTTTGCGTATCTCCCGCCGATTCCCTCTGGAGTGTCCACCAGTCCATGCAGCGCCACTGCGTCCGCCGTTTGGTAGTAGTTGGCAGCCAGGGAGAACTTTTGGGCGTTGTCTCTCAGACAAGTTTGCCACAAGTTTTTAACCAATCTGAAATGTACGGGACGATCGAGCTTTTGCAGCAAGCAGTGGACGATCGAGCCACCCAATTGCAGAAAGCCAACGAACTTTTGCAGCAAGAAATTTTAGAGCGGCAGCGGGCCCAAGAAGCCCTGCGCCAAGCTCACGACGACTTAAAAAAACAAGTTGAAGAACGCACCGCTCAACTTTTAGAATCCAATGAATTGTTGAGACGGGATATTATCAAGCGCCAGCGAGTCGAAGAAGTGCTGCGGCGAAAGCAAACTTGCTTGAAAAATCAAGCGCAGCAATTAGAGCAAACTGTCCGAAAGTTGCAGCAAACTCAAACTCAATTAGTGCAAACCGAAAAAATGTCTTCTTTGGGACAAATGATTGCCGGTATCGCTCACGAAATTAACAATCCTGTTAATTTTATCTACGGCAACCTTTCCCACGCCAGCCACTACATCAAAGAATTGCTCCAACTTTTGGGACTTTACCAGCAGCACTATCCCGAACCAGTCTCGGAAATTCGGGAAGCAGCAGCAGAGATGGAAATCGATTTTTTGGTAGAAGACTTATCTAAGCTAGTGTCTTCTATGCAAGTAGGAACCGAGCGCATCCGCCAAATAGTTGTGTCGATGCGTAATTTTTCGCGATCGGATCAATCTAACATCAAGCTTGTTGACATTCACGAGGGACTCGAAACCACTTTGTTGATTTTGCAGCACCGACTCAAAGCCCACGGCGGACATCCAGCTATCCAGATTATTAAAGAATATGGCAATTTGCCCCACATCGAGTGCTGTGCCGGTCAGATCAATCAGGTGTTCATGAATATTATCGGCAATGCTATTGATGCTTTGGATGAAGAAATCCAGAAAGGCGAATGGGCGACGAGAAATGCGAAAAATTCAGCCCTGTCAAATCCTAATTCTCCATTGACTGTTCCCACAATTACAATTCGCACTGAAGTTGTTGGCGGCGATTTTGTGGCGATCCGCATTTCCGACAACGGGCGGGGCATACCGGAGGAGATTCGCCGCCAATTATTTGACCCGTTTTTTACTACCAAACCAGTCGGCAAGGGCACTGGGTTGGGACTGTCGATTTCTTACCATTTAGTTGTCGAACAGCACGGAGGGCGGCTCGACTGCGTTTCGGAAGCTGGACGGGGCACTGAATTTGCGATCGAGATTCCGATTGTCAGCGGTCATTAGTCAGCAGTCATACGATTTTAGATTTTAGATTTTAGATTGAACAATTTAAGGATGGGAAATGACTCATGAAGCCCGGGGTTTGGATCGCGGGCCTACAGTTGCATTCTTTTTTTCAACTGGTATCAGTAGTGATGGGGAAGACATCATATTCTCCCACTCCCCCACTCTCCCCATCCACTCTCCGTCTGCCCGACTCACTCCCCCACTCTCCGACTTTCCACCATTTCCTAAAAATTCACAATTTTTTACAAAACACCAGAAACCCAAGCAAAGTCAATCTTTCCCAATCTAAAATCTAAAATCTAAAATCTAAAATCCCATAACTTTGCCCTCCCCTGACCCAACTGATCCGAACTCACTTCGAGTTTGCCTCATCCACTAGCGCCTTTATGACCGTTCCAGTTACCCGCACAAGCCATCAACTGCCTGCATCCTAGCCCCAAAGCCAAAAGCCCAGATTGTTTGAGAAGTTAATTTTTGTTTTATTTTTGTACCTCTTTATATTAAGAAAGTATTCTAAAATCTATTTAAAAGCTAAAAAAAATATAAAAATAGATTTTTGTCTCAAAAAACCAGTTAAGATTCTCAGAGGTGCAAAATAAACAAATTTACTAGCATTTTCATTTAGACGCCCCCTTTCTTTTCATCGCAAGTTAGCTAATAATGCTTTCAACGAGGTGACTAAGGGCGGACTCCAAAATTGGCCTAACCCAAAGACGGATACAAGCCCCAAACAAAAGTCGTCGAGATCGAAATTTTAGTTAGAGAGAAGCCCCAGATTCATCTGTGGAGTCCATTCTTTAATCTCAAATCTGAAATCTCAAATCGACTGACAGTAAGGGAATTGCAATTGGGCTATTGCAATTGGGCGATCGAAAAAAAGCAGGAAAACCCAGCCCTCATCGTTTTGATAGAAACCTATAGGAGAACAAAGAGTGAAACTCGCAGTTTACGGAAAAGGTGGAATTGGCAAATCGACAACAAGCTGCAACATCTCCGTTGCCCTAGCCAAGCGCGGCAAGAAAGTTTTGCAAATCGGTTGCGATCCAAAGCACGACAGCACATTTACCCTCACTGGCTTCTTGATCCCCACAATTATTGACACCCTTCAGCAAAAGGACTATCACTACGAAGACGTTTGGCCCGAAGATGTCATATACAAAGGCTACGGCGGCGTTGACTGCGTAGAAGCAGGTGGCCCTCCCGCAGGAGCTGGCTGCGGCGGCTATGTAGTCGGTGAAACCGTCAAACTCCTCAAAGAACTCAATGCGTTCGACGAATACGACATCATCCTGTTCGACGTGCTCGGTGACGTAGTGTGCGGCGGTTTTGCAGCCCCCTTGAACTACGCCGATTACTGCATGATTGTTACCGACAACGGGTTCGACGCTTTATTTGCAGCCAACCGCATCGCCGCCTCAGTCCGCGAAAAAGCCCGCACTCACCCGTTGCGGCTCGCCGGTTTAATTGGCAACCGCACCTCAAAGCGCGACTTGATCGACAAGTACATAGACTCTGTACCGATGCCGGTGCTGGAAGTGCTGCCCCTGATTGAAGACATCCGCGTTTCTCGCGTCAAAGGCAAAACATTGTTTGAGATGGCCGAAAGCGATCCTTCCCTCAACTACGTCTGCGATTACTACCTCAACATCGCTGACCAGATTTTGGCAATGCCCGAAGGAGTAGTGCCCAACGACACGCCCGATCGCGAATTATTCGCCTTACTTTCAGATTTTTATCTAAATCCAGTGCAACCGGTGGTCAAGAAGGAGGAAGATGAGCTAGACCTGATGATGGTTTAATAGGTCTAGCGATCAGGATGAGGATAAAGAGGTTATGGCTTTTTTTGATACTTTTTCAGTTGCTCTCAAACAGAAGTGGTTGGACTACTACCAGGTAAATCGGGCTTGGCTGCTCCTGCACATGACGGCTGACAACACGGTCGCCACACCCGACGGCGGGAAAAGGCCTGTTTCTTACCTCATCCTGGGAATTGCGGCTGCCCTGGAGCCGGAACTCCAGCAATTAATGCTGCCCTTCTCAAAACTCAAGCCGGATGCAGACAGCCTGATCGAAGTGTTGGGGCTAAATTTTGACCCGGACATAGCGCTGGGTATGCCCTCAAATATCGCGCCGCAGACGGCCGGCACATCTCCAACACCCGCAGCAGCTCAAACTGCAACTGCTGCACCCGCAGCGGCTCAAACTGCAACTGCTGCACCCGCAGCGGCTCAAACTGCAACTGCTGCACCCGCAGCAGCTCAAACTGCAACTGCTGCACCCGCAGCAGCTCAAACTGCAACTGCTGCACCCGCTGATGCCAAATCTAATAAATTGGGCGGTGCGGCCTTAGCAGCAGCCGGAGTAGTCGCCGGAGTCGCCGGAGCCGCCGGTCTGGCTGCTGCTGCGTCAGCACTGAGCTCCGACGACGAATCCTTCGATGAGTTTGAGGAAGAAGCAGTCTCCGACTTCGACCTGGGCGATGACGAGGAAGACGCGGTATCTGACTTCGACCTAGGCGATGACGAGGAAGAAGCAGTCTCCGACTTCGACCTGGGCGATGACGAGGAAGAAGCAGTCTCCGACTTCGACATGGACGACGATGAGGAAGAAGCAGTCTCCGACTTCGACATGGACGATGATGAGGAAGAAGCCTCGGCTTTGGACGGTCTCGACCTCGGCGACGAGGAGGAAGACGCGGTATCTGACTTCGATATGGGTGACGATGAGGAAGACGCCGTATCCGACTTCGACCTAGGCGACGACGAGGAAGATGCCGTATCTGACTTCGACCTAGGCGACGACGATGAGGAAGATGCCTCGGCTTTGGGCGGTCTTGACCTCGGCGATGACGAGGAAGAAGAAGCCTCGGGTTTGGGCGGTCTCGACCTCGGCGATGACGAGGAAGAAGAAGCCTCGGCTTTGGACGGTTTCGACCTCGGCGATGACGAAGAAGAAGAAGCCTCGGGTTTGGGCGGTCTCGACCTCGGCGATGACGAGGAAGAAGAAGCCTCACAATTTGGGAGTTTGACCTCTGGAGATCTCGAAGCGGGGATTTCCGATCCGTTTGGGGAAGAAGATGCAGAGTTTGTGGCCGAAGAAATACCCGATCCTTTTGGGACAGCGACCTCAGATGACCTAGACATGGATCTGGGCGACTTGGACGATGACGGTATTGACGATTTCTCTGTATCTGATGACGATGACCTCGACGATCTCGGACTCGACGATCTGGGGGAAGCAACTACCGGAGATCCCGATGAAGATGATTTAGATGCTCTAGGTCTCGGTGATTTAGATTCCGACGATGAGGATGAAGAAATTTCTGGCTTTTTGTCGGATTTTAAGTGAGGTTGTTGCGATCGCCCGCATCTGTTCTAGTCTTGAAGTTTCCCGCTCTATTTGTGAGTTGTGAGTTGCGAGTTGTTAATTTTTAATTAGCTCCAACTCACAACTGCCAAAAGGATTTTTGCCTTAGCGAGTTGAAGAAAACTAAATCCCTGCTGTGAGGGATTATAAGCCCTCGCGCAGAATTTTTTAGCTCAAATTTTGGATGCTGCGGCTGGGGAAATATTGAGTTGGCTGCATCTATTTTTCAGAGGAATTAGCCCAAAAATAGGTATTTCTATTTATTGTTGACTGTGCGTCGCGATCCGGCAAAACAGGTGTTTTCTCGCCACTGCGCCTGTTCGCGATCGAGAGGAAAAACAACCTATTCCTCTCCTGGGCGAGATCACCGAGACGATCGCAAAATCCAGGTGTTTCCTCGCTCCGCCGCAAGTCCTGTTCGAGACGAAAAACAATTTAAACGGAGAAGATTTGAGATATGACTGCTATTACTACTAATGAACCGGAAGCTTTAAACTTTGAATGCGAAACAGGCAATTATCACACATTTTGTCCGATTAGCTGCGTAGCTTGGCTTTATCAAAAAATTGAAGATAGCTTTTTCTTGGTCATAGGTACCAAGACTTGCGGCTATTTCTTGCAAAACGCAATGGGCGTGATGATTTTTGCTGAGCCTCGCTATGCGATGGCTGAGTTGGAAGAAGGGGATATTTCCGCTCAGTTAAACGACTATGATG
The DNA here is from genome assembly GCF_036701945.1 of Microcoleus sp. MON1_C1. NCBI lineage: Bacteria > Bacillati > Cyanobacteriota > Cyanophyceae > Oscillatoriales > Microcoleaceae > Microcoleus > Microcoleus sp. MON1_C1. Next base: position 80,649 of record NZ_JAUBRO010000026.1, read on the forward strand.
AGTTGAAGCGGCTGTGCTTGCAAATTAAGCGCGATCGTAACCCGAGTGTAATTGTTTGGATCGGCACTTGCACCACCGAAATCATTAAAATGGATTTGGAAGGGTTAGCACCGAAGCTGGAAGCCGAAATTGGCATTCCCATCGTCACAGCGCGCGCTAACGGCTTGGATTACGCTTTTACTCAAGGGGAAGATACCGTTTTAGCGGCGATGGCTGCTAAATGCCCTGAGAAAGCGCCCGTGATGGAATCTCAGAAACAAGAACGCAATGCTATCTCTCAACTGCTGAATTTCGGCAAGAAAAAAGAGGAAGTTGCAGCAGATGAATCGGAATATGTCAAGCACACACCGCTGGTACTTTTCGGTTCTTTGCCCGACCCGGTTGTTACTCAGCTAACTCTAGAATTGAAGAAGCAAGGAATCAAAGTTTCCGGTTGGCTTCCCTCCAAGCGCTACACTGAATTGCCAGTCTTGGAAGAAGGTTATTATGTATCGGGGATGAATCCGTTCTTGTCGCGTACTGCTTCTACGTTGATGCGCCGCCGCAAGTGTAAGCTAATTGGTGCGCCATTCCCCATCGGGCCTGACGGAACTCGCGCTTGGATTGAAAAGATTTGCTCAGTGTTGGGAATTGAACCAAAAGGTTTGGACGAACGGGAAGCGCAAATCTGGGCTGGTTTGGAAGATTACCTGCAAATAATTCGCGGCAAATCTGTCTTCTTTATGGGCGACAATTTGTTAGAGATTTCTTTAGCACGTTTCTTGATTCGCTGCGGCATGACTTGCCCGGAAATCGGCATTCCTTACATGGACAAGCGCTATCAGGCGGCCGAATTGGCTTTGTTAGAAAAAACTTGTCACGAGATGGGAGTTCCTACTCCTCGGATTGTGGAGAAACCAGACAATTACAATCAGCTTCAGCGGATTTACGAGCAGAATATTGACTTGGTGATTACTGGTATGGCTCACGCTAATCCTTTGGAAGCGCGGGGAATTAATACTAAGTGGTCTGTTGAGTTTACTTTTGCTCAGATTCACGGCTTTGGTAATGCGCGGGATATTTTGGAGTTGGTGACTCGTCCGCTGCGCCGGAATAATTCGCTGAAGGATTTGGGTTGGGGTAATTTGGTGAAGAATGAAGCGAAGGTTTAATCGTTTTTAGTAAGATAGTAGGGTGGGCTTTGCTCACCTTATTTTTTTAGGAGCCGCTGATGTAGGCGGATTGACGCTTCGGAACGCGGATGAAGTGTGCGATCGCTCTTTTAATTAGAAGATGAAAGTCAACCTTAAATGTCTAGATTATTACTTGATCCTGAAATATGCTATCAGTTTTTATCCAGAATCTGAAGGTTATACAGCCATAATAAAAGACCTTCCGGGTTGTATGTCTGTAGGTGAAACTTTGTCGGAAGCGACGGAGAACATTGAGGAAGCTAGGGAATTGTGGGTAGAGACTGCTTATGAGTGCGGCGATGAGATTCCTTTACCTGCGGCTGATGTTTAGCATAAAGGACGATCGAGTTTGAGGGAGGGTTAAAGGGCGATCGCTCTTTTATTTTTTTATGAACCGCTGATGCAGGCAGATTAACGCAGATTAACGCGGATGAAGAGTGCGATCGCTTTTTTAATTAATCGTCGCGGGTTACAAAATGTTATGTATGCTCTCAACAACTTGCTCAATAAAATCAACCGCTTCATTAACTAATAGTTGATCAATAGGCCAGCGATCGCCTATTGGGTAGGAAGGATCTATATCTGCTTCATGTGCTATCTTATTTCGGCGATCGACAATCAGATTTAGCTGTTGTTTTATACTTCTAGCAGGGCTACCCATGTTAGTAGAGACTTCTTCCCACAACTTTTTCTCGCTAATCAGCCGGATAGCATCAGCTATAGCTTCTGGCTGCTGAAAACTTTTGTAGCTGTGGCGTTGTCTAATTTCATCTTCTAGCCAGGAATCAATATTTTGTCCTGCGTTTATACCAGTGCGAGCGCTACCCAGTGAGATTTGAAATCGCGAGAATGCTGGAGGTTCAGGACGTTGGCCTCGGTGAATTTCTAACATTCCTATCCTGACAACTTCGTGAATATAGTAGTCCAAAGCGCTAACCGCTAGAACAAGTGCAGCTCTGAGCATATCTGAAAGATCGAGAACACTACTAGCTTGAGCTTTTAGAGAATTATGCACAGCAATCAGATCCCGAACGCGAGCAATACTGATGCGAAATAGATCAATTGCTGACTGCATTGGCAGTTAACCCAATAACTTTATCTGCTAGTTTATCAAAAGTTTCTCTGAACTTTTTTTGTGCTTCAAGAGTGTTGTTTAAAATTTTACCAGCCCGCCCTATTTGATCTGGCGTGAGAGCAAAAACAGGTGTTTGATTATGTTGAGACTTAGCAATCAGGCTGTTAAAACTAGAAATTTTCGCAAGGCAATAATCATCTTCAATTTTTTGAGAGGCATACATTTCATCGGTTAGTAGCATATTATTTTTTCGCAAAGATGGGACTAATCTAGCGGAAACAGCTTCTTGAAGATCATCTATCCACTGCTGAAAAGCCGCAGCAGGCTGTTTCTTTCTGATTGTATAATTTTGAACAATAGTCCCAAGCAAGCGCGGTGTAACTTGGGAAAATGGATAAGCGGCCTCTTTTAAAATCCTCATTTCTGAGGCTTTTTGAGCCCAAGCATACCATTTTGGCAAAATTGTTGCCAAAGAATCAATCGCCATTACTGAAAAGAAGTCAGGATTAGTGGGAAGTATGAAAAAATCACTGGTCATCAGTAGATTTTGATTGATTGAGCTTAAACTTGGACTCATATCAATTAAAATATAATCTGCGTTAAACTTATCTGCTGTTTTTTGCAAAAGATAAGAAATTGAACCGGGTAAATTTTGCAGTGCTTGAATTGAACCACTGAGCTCTTGTGCAATGCCTAATGTTACCTCATATTCAGCAAATCCAACATGACCGGGCAACAAAAACAGACCCTCGCACCCTTTTACTGGCAAACAATCTACAGCCTCAATCAGGCTGGGTCTTGATTCAAATGCAGGTGCTAAGCCTGATTTAATATTTTGTTCTTTTTTATAGACTTCTTCTAGCTCTTCCTTAGTTGAAGAGCCCAGAACCATACCTGTGAGGTTGCATTGCGGATCGGCATCCACTATGATTACTTTTTTTCCCTTGGTGGCTAACATCCATCCTAGATTAAATGTAGTGGTTGTTTTGCTAACGCCGCCCTTGTGATTAAATAGAGCTATTTTCTGAACCATCTTTTTTTATAGTTTTGGGGAAGTCAGGACCTGAGCTATAACTAAGGCTATGACTATTATACAGTCAGGGATGAAAGGGCGCACTTTTCCTCAACCTTTCCAGAATCCCATGCCACACGCCCGTAACACGATCGCAGGTACGATCGCCTATAATCGAAACTAGCCCAACTCTCATCAGTTGAGAAACCGCCATGAGTCAAGACAAGGAAGAAATTAGCTATTCAGAGAAAACAGAACGTCTCAGAGTTATCGGTCAGTTTATCAAAACAGTGACACCGATGATTTGGACGATCGTAATTTTAGTAGTCATCATTCCCCTATTAGGTAACTTTCTAATTTCCCAGTCACTAACAAATACGGGAACCACAGCAGTTGTAGTCTCGCCGCCACACGATTTTAGCAAAGTCAACCAAGACGTTAAAAACGCCATCCAACAATCCCATATAACTGCCGAAACTTTCGCATCTAAAGAGTTGGACAAATGGGAAACAGAAGTAATCGCGCGGGTTGACAACAGTTTCCTCGATTGGTATTTCGATTACTTCAACCAAAAAAAGATGGAGTTTACCGTACCTTTTAATTTTGTGAAATCTGCCGTACTGAACAGATTTGATATGACAGCAGCATCTCGTGCTGTTTCCGAAAAATTAACCGAAGACTTTCAAAGAGAATTTGCTAACCGCGTGCTAGTGCCAAAAAATGCTCAACTGCGCTTTCAATTAATTACTCAAGATACTGCTAATTTGTACATATCAGAAGTTAGCAAAAATGTAAAAGTAGTTCAAAACAATTATAGCATACCGCAGGTACAGTGGGACAAATATCTGAACGATATTGCTACCACAATTAGCGACAAAGGGAACGTCTCGAATTTATCATTAAAAGTATTAGTTGGTGGTAGCGGTTACTTGGTTGCTAAACCCTTAATTTTGGGAGTCGCAGCTAAAGTTGGTAGTAAAGTTACCGCAAAAGTTGCCAGCAAAGCCGCCGCCAAGGTAGCCACAAAAACAGGCGGTACAGTGGCTAGTCAGTTGGGAGTAAGTTTAATCGACCCGATTGTCGGCATCGGAATTATCATTTGGGATTTGTGGGATTATAATCACACAGTCACAGTAGAAAGACCTATTTTGCGGGAACATATTGTAGAATACTTGAAAGATGTCAAAAAGTCGCTCCTCACAAATCCTGAAAGCGGAATCATGGCAGCAATTTATCAGTTAGAAAGCGGTCTTCTCAAGTCACTTTAATCATTTAAATCGCGTCTGAAGGATGTGTGTAAATCCCCGACAAGTGGTAAGAGCCACTGCAAGAAGAAAAGGGGGTAGACCAGTAGTTAGTGCCAGCAGCGCGCGCTCCGACTTGCTACATGAGCGCGATCGAACACCCGACTGTGGGCGATCGCGCTCATGTAGCAAAAAAAGAGAAAAAAATGAATTTTACACAAGGCAAAAAAAGAGAGGATGTTGGGAGAAAAAGAAGAGTTGCACAACTTTATGTACCTAAACAAATATCCCCGAATGGAACATAAAACAAGCTGTTATACTCATATAACACTAATTTAATTGTCGCTATTTTTTCACATAAATTGACGTTAAAACAAGTTTTATTGCACAGACTCACAGAAAATACTTCGTCGATAATCACGACATTTAAAAAATGTTAAAAAGCTATTTAACTAAGCAACAGGTTTCCGCATCCAGTCGCTATCTCAACCCGAAAATCGGAATATATCAAAACTAGAAAAACACTTGATGTCTAACAGAAGCTTTCTTGATAGGGGAGGGTGCTAGCTATCCTCAAGGTCAAAAAATGCAGCAGCTTGTTAAAAGGTAAAACGACGGTAAATCACCGTCAAAATGTCCAGTAAATTGTTGTTTATTTGCTTCTTATAGCTCCGAGTAAAATCATGCCGAAAGGAGGGGCATATAAGGTGAGATCCTTGTTATATGCTGTTATTTTATTTTCATAATTTTAACTTACTTAAGAAATTATTTTAATTTTTACCTTTATAAATCCAATTTTACTAAGGTGAACAAAATATGATTATATTTTAGGAATGATTTAGAGTAGCTAGAGTTTCTCAGCTTTTGACAGCCCGAAAATAATTTGTTTAGAAGTGATGCAGTTTATAGAGAAAGACGAAAAAACTGTTGCTGTCGATTATGAGTTTCTGGGCTTGTGGCATTTACAGCAGAAGAATTTAAAACCTCCGATTGACAGAGGTAGAGTTGAGGGGGTGCGTCTTACCGATGAATCTATACTGCGAGGTTTGTAGGGAATTGCTGAAGAATTGGACGGAGTTGTTTTAGTTCAAAAAGGCATAACTTCTAAGCCGGAAGTTTTGTCGGCTTGGTCGAAATTGCGACAAGAAATCGAACCGCTGATGAAATAGTCGAAAGTCAATGATTGAGCAGGCAGTTGCGATCGCGCCCACAGAGTAAAATCAACTAAAATTGCAAGTATTGGTCGATCGACCCCCGTTACTCTACTAGATTTTGATTAAAGGTTTGCTATACTCCAGAAATAGACAGATATTAACCTTTGCAAAATCAATAGGCCGGAGCTATGACATCCTATGCAACCTCTACAGCAAGAGCCGAGATGAGTGAGATCCGGCGCTTGAAAAACATACTGCCCCCAGAACTCCAAAGTTGGGTAACAGTAGAAAAAACAATAGAAGTTAATCCTACCCTGATCCGCAGCGAAGAAATAGGCAAAGACCAGGTAGAAATCCAAATAGACCTGATCCGCTGGGAACAGCTAGCAATCGATCAGCGGAACCTCCTATTTTGGCACGAAGTCGCCAGAATCCAAAACGACACCATTCCCAGAGACGGTTGGGAAATGGCAGCCCTCGCCATTGGTTTAGGCGGCGCCGTCGGTGAACTTTGGGTGCAAGACGGCTTACTGCTGTTACTGGCCCTATCCCTGTGCGGCGTCTCCGGCTGGAGACTTTTCCAAAAAAATAACGGAGAGAAAAGTTTAAAAGAAGCAGTAGACGCCGACGAAAAAGCCCTCGCCCTCGCCACCCGCTTTGGCTACACTCTCCCAAACGCCTACAAAAGCCTCGGCAGCGCCTTGAAAACCTTAATCGAGCAAACCTCCAAAAAACAGCAGCGGGCTAAATACGAAGCTCGTCTCCAGGCCCTCAAACGCAACGCAGCCAAAGCCAAAGCCAAAGTCAAACCCATCACCCGCGAAACATCCCAGTCAGAAAACGTCTACAATTCTTAACCTTATCCCCCGACGCTGGTTACGGGGGTTTTCCAGTTAACCGTTAACTGTTGACTTCTGTGTTAGCTGTTAACTGTTAACTGCCATGGCTATCCGGTGCAAGACAGGCACGAAAATTATTAGCGACAAGATTAATCGACCTGAATCCACAAAAATCTTGATTCCGATGTCAAAGTTTGGCAGCGACTGCGTTCAAAAATCTTTGGGTCAAAACTGGCACTGTTAGACTCAAGTCTATTTTTGCCTTTGATATCATTCTGGGCCGGCGAGTGGGCAGGCGTTTGTGTAAAGTTTGTATAAAGCTAGCATAAGGAGGAGCTGCTAGGACAGAATAGGCTAAAGACATCAGCTTGAAATTTGAAACCAGGACTTCATGGTCAGTCAAACCCCAGAGGCAGATTTTCGGGTAACGTACTCGGACGAGATTCCCTCAGTTCACATACCCGTGCGCTTGAGCGTACTTGAAGCCGTAAACTTCAAGACAACCTGCCAGCAACTTTTTTCGGGCAGCACCGTTCCCAGCAAGATTGTCCTAGACTTCAGTCAGACGACATTCATCGACAGTAGCGGGATCGGTGCTTTAGTCAGCAATCTGAAATTTGCCAAACAGCGGGATAGCGACTTGGTGCTCCGAAGCCTCAAGCCGCAGGTGATGGCAGTATTTGCTCTCACCAGCCTAGATCAAGTGCTGACGATCGAGCAGCCCTCTGCAACCTCAACTCCCACAGAGAACAACCCGTCGGACAATCAGCTACCGATGACGCACCCCTCAGTGCAATCGTGGGTGAAGCGGCTGATAGATATCGTTGGGGCAATCGTCGGTTTGATAATTACAGGAATTTTGCTCGTACCCATAGCTGCAGCTATCACTATCAACGATCCAGGTCCGATATTTTTCGGTCAAACCCGCTGTGGCTGGATGGGCAGACAATTTCGGATTTGGAAATTTCGATCGATGTGTACCAACGCCGAAGCCATGAAAGCCCAAATCAAAAACCAGGCTTCTGGCGCATTTTTCAAAAATGACAACGACCCGCGGATTACCAAAGTCGGGCGCATCTTACGCAAAACCAGCCTCGACGAACTGCCGCAGTTTTGGAACGTGCTCAAAGGCGAAATGAGTCTCGTTGGCACTAGACCGCCTACCCCAGACGAAGTTGAGCGTTACGAAGTCCCTCAGTGGCAGCGTTTGGATGTCAAACCCGGGATGACAGGCGAATGGCAAGTCAACGGTCGCTCTCAAGTCCGCGATTTTGAAGATGTCATCCGTTTAGATTTAAAATACCAACAAAACTGGAGCCTGGTGTATGACCTCAAACTAATTGTCAAAACTGTAACAGTCCTATTTAACAAAAATAGTGGCGCTGTGTAGGAACCCTCAACAACCCACCGCTGAACTTTGAGGTGCTGTTGCCGACGGGGGGCGGGAACTCGAACTCGATACTTAGTCAAGCAGACGATCGCTAGCGATAGCTACGTTAGCATTAAGTGTTAAAATTCACACGCCCAGAAAATGCACAGCTAGTTGCCAGCTCTGCAATCAGAGCATTAATAATTAGCAATTGGCCAGTTCGAGGTCATACTCGAATGATCCCAGCATGATTTTCGAGGACGAGAAGAACTCACCTGTGTTTAGAAAAGTACCGACTGCTAACACGGTCGAAGCTTAAATCACTTCCTCGCAAGCTGACTCGGGAATTTTCCCTATTTAAACGCCCAACCGAGGCGGGTTACAGTATCGGAAGTCTCTCATTTGCTGTGCGAGTAAATGGTGCGAAAGGAATGCTCACCTTGAGGCAAAACGGGCTTCTTCAACTCAAGCTTGACTTAACTAATATGTTGCCAAGACCTTGCCCTCCTTTTTCTCTCCCTCCGCCGCTGAGTACAGCGGTGGTGGGGGCCGACCAGGGGGAAGAAAGATGAAAGACAAGCAACCAAAGGCCGAGTGGCACCTGCAGGTTGAAACAGACCTGAATGCTTTAACATCCATTTTGGAATGGTTGGAGAATATCGTTTTGCCCATGATACCAGCGGATTTCTGGTGGCAGTGCCGGCTGATAATCAACGAAGGCTTTACAAACGCTGTCCGCCACGCTCACCAAAACTTGCCCCTCACGACGCCCATAGACATTGAGGTAAAAGTGTTTGCCGATTACTTAGAAATTGGGATTTGGGACAGGGGTCAACCCTTCAACTTAGAAGCAAAGCTGCACTCGATCATGCAAGAGCAGCGCGATCCTTTGGACAGAGAAGGAGAAAGGGGACTGGTGTTCATGTACAAGCTCACAGACGATCTTCGCTATATCCGTACCGAAGATCGGCGGAACTGCCTGGTAATGCGAAAAAACATTATCTGAGGGCGGGATACCCGCCCGGTAAGGGCGGCTTCTTTCGCCAGGAGTGGAAGATCCCCTCGCCCCCTATTGTCCTACCCGGAACCCAACCACATCCTCTGCAATTCTGCGGGTGCAGGCTCGATGCACGCGGCTGCAGGACTATTTGCTTCAAAATAAATAGTATGCGTATTCTAATTTATTCCTATAACTATTATCCAGAGCCGATCGGCATTGCCCCCCTGATGACAGAACTAGCGCAAGGCCTAGTCAAGCGCGGCCACCAAGTCCGAGTCGTCACAGGAATGCCCAACTATCCGCAGCGCCGGATTTATCCGCAATATGAGGGCAAATTTTACCTCACCGAAGAACACAACGGCGTCACAATTCAGCGCAGCTATCTGCGCGTCAACGGCCCCCACCCCACCCTCCTAGACCGACTTTTGCTAGACGGCAGTTTTGTCGTCTCCAGCGCCGTCCAAGCCTTCAGAGGCTGGCGTCCCGACGTGATTTTCTCGACAATGCCCCCTTTACCGATTTGCGTCCCAGTCGCCTTTTACGGCTGGATTCGCGCTTGCCCGATCGTCCTCAACGTTCAGGATATCGTGTCAGAAGCAGCCGTGCGCGTCGGCTTGGTCAAAAAAAACGGAGTGCTAGTTCGCATTGCTGACGCTTTGGAAAAATTGGCATACTGCACAGCCAGCCAAGTCAGCGTCATCGACAGCGGTTTTATCAAAAAATTGCACTCTCAGGGAGTACCGCCGGAAAAAATAGTTTGCGTGCCCAATTGGGTTGATGTCAATTTCATTCGCCCCTTACCCAAGGAAAGTAACTCATTTCGAGAAACTCACAAACTCAAGGGCAAATTTGTCGTTCTCTATGCAGGCAATATTGCCCTCACTCAAGGCTTGCAAACAGTTGTCCAAGCAGCCGCTCGTTTGAAACACATACCCGAAATCGCTTTTGTAATTGTGGGGGAATCAACAGCACTGGCGCGCTTGCAACAAGATTGCGAAACTTACAAAGCTAATAATGTAATGTTGCTGCCATTTGAACCGCGAGAAAAATTGCCCGAATTGTTAGCTGCTGCTGATGTTAGTTTAGTCGTACAAAAGCGCCGCGTTACTAACTTCAATATGCCTTCAAAAATTCAAGTAATTCTCGCCAGCGGTCGGGCAATTTTGGCTTCGGTTCCCGAAACCGGTACGGCCCAGAAAGCAGTGCAGCAAAGCGGTGGCGGGGTGGTGGTAGCGCCGGAAGATCCGCAAGCTTTGGCTGATGCTGTTGAGGATTTGTACTTGCACCCAGCTAAGGTGGATGCGTTGGGCGAGCAAGGCAGAAATTATGCTGTGGAGAATTACGGATTTGAGGAAGCTTTGAATCATTATGAAGCTTTATTTGCGGCGGTTGCAGCGAGTCATGCTGAGAAAATATTGGCGCCGCTGCCAAAATAAGATAACCCCTTGAAATCGTGCCTACTTAGAGTGCCAAAAGATGTTCCTAGCAGTACAGAAATAACGTTCGTTAACATAAAAATACCAAAAAAATGAAATACTGATGGTTGAGCGATTTAAGTCCCCAATATACGAGAACAGGAACTGTCCCCGCCGCCATCCAGAAAGCCCTGACTACCCCGATTAAAAGTAAAATACAGATTACTGAAACAGACTTTAGACTTCCCGTTACAGCCATTTTGATTAAAGTTTTTAGGAAAAGTTTTTAGGTTGAATTAAGAAAATAATAATAAAAATTCCCAGAGAAGCTAGCCGCGGCTCAACGACAAAATAACCTTTGATAGCACTGACTAAAAATAGAAAAAATGAGAGAATTACCAAAAATAGCAAGTCCATTAGACTAATTGTTCAGCTAGGGACTGTTTTGAATATTCCAGCAGTTACCAGAAAAGATCACGTATCTCCCAAACAGCCGATCGCCCCCTTCGCCCCCTTCGCCCCCTTCACCCCTCCTCATCCCATAAGTCACCACACCCCTATCAGCCCGACACCGCAGCCGATCGAAACAAAACGCTAAAATACTAGATATCACACAATTTCGGAGTTAATATTTGACACTTGCACCCGCGCGCGAAATCGTCCTAGCTTGGCTCTCTGAGCGCGTTCCTGCTGCCCGCATCAAACATATTCTGGGAGTCGAACAGGTAGCAGGTGACTTGGCTCGCCATTACGGCCTCGACGAAGCAAAAGCCCGATCGGCCGGTTTGTTGCACGATTTGGCAAAATACTTCAAACCTCAACTGCTGCTGGAAATGGCAAGGGCGGAAGGTTTAGAGTTAGACTCAGTGTTGGAAGCACACCCGCATTTGCTGCACGCAGACGCGAGCGCGATCGTCGCCAGAGACGAATTCGGGGTGGTCGATCGAGAAATTTTGGACGCCATCGCCAATCACACCCTCGGCAGACCAAACATGAGCCAGCTCAGTTGTACCGTATTCATAGCAGATACCATAGAGCCGAGCCGCGGCAACACAGCCCAACTAGAAGCACTGCGCGAGGCAAGCTTGCAAAATCTTTATGCAGCCGTGTGGCAAACTAGCGATTATTCTCTTAAATATTTGCTAGAAACTCGCTGCTACATCCACCCCCGCACCGTACTTACCCGCAATTGGGCGCTGCTTATGGCTCGATCGCCGGAAACAGGAAATTCGACCCAGAAGTCGATCGAACAAATCACAAGTTAAAAGTAAAATTTATCAGCAATCCTGTCCTTACTTTTAGCTTCAACCTAACTCCTATTTCCAGTCTCAAACTGCCAACAACCGATCGCTCGTAGCGCACCGATTCCCTCTTACCGTATCAATTAGGAAATTAAACACTTAATGTCTGATCTAACTCAACTCGAATACTCTAGGGCTCAGTCTACAGCAACCGACGGCACCTCCTCAGACGAAGCTCGTGGCCTGATCATGACCGTTGCCCAAGCAGCCGATGACCGCAAAGCAGTAGATATTGTATTGCTCCGGGTGTCAGAAGTATGCTATTTGGCAGACTACTTTGCGATCATCACCGGATTTTCCAACGTGCAGGTACGAGCCATATCCCAAGCAATAGCAGACCAAGTGGAAGAAGAGTGGCAACGCTTGCCACTGCGTACACAAGGCCTATCAGACGCTAGTTGGGTCGTCATGGACTACGGCGACGCGATCATTCACATTTTGAAGCCTCAAGAGCGGGAGTTCTACAATTTAGAAGCGTTTTGGGGACACGCCGAACGCATTGAGTTTTCCCCCGCGCCCTGAGGATGGCTAATGTGAAAGACGCTTCTGTTTCTATTTGTCCGGTTCCGCAAGAACAGCGACCCATCAATGAATACCAAGAACTTAAAGAATCCTGGTTTTTTAGCTGGGTAACACTCAATTGGCCCGGATACCTGGCAAAACTAGCTTGGGTGTGGGCTTGGAGTTGCTTAGTATCTGGGCCGATAGCTGCTTCTAGCTTTTCTCCTGTCAAGTATCCAGCTCAGTTTGTCCTCAGCGCAGCTGCAGGTGCCAGTTTTATTCTAGGATTAGCTTTGCTGCGACTCTACTTGGGTTGGTTCTACGTGCGATCGCGCCTTTCAAATCCCACGGTCGTCTACGAAGAGTCTGGCTGGTACGATTGTCAATCTTGGCCTAAAACTCCGGAAGTTTTGCTTCAAGACCAGTTGATTGTTAACTACCAACTAGAACCAATTCTCAGGCGTCTGCGGCAGACATTTTATGGTGTGACAGTATTGCTGGTTGCCGGGGGACTAACTTGGAGTTGTTTGTAATCGGTTCGGTTCGGGAGTTTTGAGTTTTGAGATTGCCGCGCAGGGCCAACCACGCACACGGAGTGCACGAGTCAGAAACGATCGCAGAAAGATTAACTTTATAACTCGTAACTGGCAGCTCGCAACTCAAAACTTCCACCGGCCTCAATCTAAAATCTAAAATCTAAAATCTAAAATTGATATGACAAGGGGAAAACGAACCCAAGCTCCCGAACTGGAAGTCACACTGCTGCGCGAAGGTATTGTGGAATCGAGGCACCGCGCCCAGGCCGCTGTCTGCGACAACCGCGGGCGCGTTCTGTCCGTTGCTGGTAACTCGGAAACGGCCTCATTTGTCCGTTCTTCACTCAAGCCTTTTCAAGCTTTGGCGGTGACGGGGACTGGCACTTTAGAACGCTACGAATTGACCGATCGAGATTTAGCGATTATTTGCAGTTCCCATCAAGGTACGATCGAGCAATCGCGCCAGGTATTTAACGTCCTGTGGCGCTGCGACATTGACCCCTCTAAACTTCAATGCCCCATTCCCGAAGGCAAAAAGAGCGCCCTGCAATACAACTGTTCCGGCAAACACGCCGGTATGCTGGCTGTCTGCCAGCAACTGCACTGGCCTCTGGACACTTATTTACGCCGCAAACATCCTGTCCAGCAGCTTATTTTGGGCAAAGTGGCTGACTTGCTGGCAATGCCTGCCGAAGAGTTTATCAGCGCTCGCGACGACTGCGGCGCTCCTACCTATCTGTTGCAGTTGGGGCAAATGGCGTCTTTGTACGCTCAGTTAGCCTCCGGTAACAATGTGGATATGGAACGGATTGTCCGCGCTATGACTCATCACCCAATGATGGTTGCCGGTGAGGGTAAATTTGACACAGAACTGATGCGCTTGACTCAAGGGGAATTGGTGAGCAAGTCGGGCGCCGAAGGGGTGCAGTGCATTGGCCGCGTTGGCGAAGGCATGGGCTTGGCAATTAAGGTGACGGATGGAGGAAAGCGCGCTCAATTTGCTGTGGCAATTCACTTGCTCAAGCAGTTGGGGTGGATTACTCCGACGATCGCCGAAACTCTTTCGGAAACTTACCTCACTCTCAGTGACTTCAAGCGCTTGGAGGTAATCGGGGAAGTTTCGATGCTTTAGGGCGATCGAGACTCTGAGCCGATTTCAGCAACCCCTCCCACAATCTAAAAAGTTTTTTTGATTTAGGGGTTGCAATTTTCAGAAAGATATGTTTATATTAGTAGAGAGACAAAACGACGCGGGATAGAGCAGCCTGGTAGCTCGTCGGGCTCATAACCCGAAGGTCAGTGGTTCAAATCCACTTCCCGCCACCAAATTCAAGCGAACCCTGTAATCTTTAAGGTTTCAGGGTTTTGTTTTTGGAAACCACTACAGAGAGACAAAGCGACGCGGGATAGAGCAGCCTGGTAGCTCGTCGGGCTCATAACCCGAAGGTCAGTGGTTCAAATCCACTTCCCGCCACCAAATTAAACAAGACAAGCCCCGGCAGCCTAAAAGTTGCTGGGGCTTGTTTTATACCGTCTGTGGGATGCCATCGGCGATCGCATCTTCGACAGATTGATAGCGTTTCCGGTTGCACGAGCGACATGATATAGAGGACAAGGCACTGCCGTCTCGAAAGCTGTGGGTAATATTAATTCCGATGCTGCCAGATTTGATATGAAAGCAGTTTATTTTAGGTGGCAATAAAAATGAGGACACAGCAGTGCTGTGCCCCTGCTGTATATTTGTATTTTTCTAATTGGGACAAAATAAGACCCACCCTCAACCTAAACACTCAACCCTATTCTTTCCGACGACCGTTTGTGCAAGCTTTATTTGTCAAAAAATTGCAATCGGATATCCATATTTTTTAACTCAGGATTTTAAATTGCTAAATCGGCTGAGCTTGAATCCAATCAAAAATCAGGTTTAACTGTTCCAGTGTTACTAACCCGTACTGCCACAGAACCATCGGCAGTTCGCTGGCATCTTGTTCACCGTGTCGGAGAGCAACGGCGATCGCAGAATTCGATATCGCCAACTCCCCCCGCAAATAATCGATCAGTTGAGCCTTTCCCATCACCTTCACCGCCAGTTTTATGCGCTATTGTAAAGATATGTAGCTAATCGGTCTGTATCGGAAGTTTAATTGGTCTAATTTTAGGTTCACAATAGAGAACCTGGTGTGATGGAAACCGCACAAAACTTGTGATAAAACTCAGATAAAAAAGCGATCGCAGTCACAATAACTCCGAGAATTAAAAAGTGGGTTCCGCGATCGCTTGCTTCAAATGAATTCATTTAAAATTCCTAAAGTCCTAGCTGAAGCTGAACTCCCGCTTCTGTACCGCTGTCGGTTTGTTTAGGAGGTAAAGGATTTGCTTGACGCTGGGCGTCCGAAGGAGTAGTAATAAATTCCAAGGGGCCATCGATTTTGAGGCGAAATGTGTCGCCCAAGCTGCTTTCCCTTCTAGCAGAATTAGCCGCCGTTTCTGGTTCACCAATCAAGTTTTGGTAGTCCGAGTCTAAGGTTCTGTCCTCCACAGTCCTCAACGAGTCCCCAGATAAAGTCGTTTCCGAATTTTGGGGCGCTGGTTGCAGTCTTTGTTGGGCGAGAACAGCCGGGGTCAAACCGATAAAAATTGAGCTCAGTCCGAGAGCAGTGCCAAGAGTAGCAATAACTGCGTTCATCATCCATGCCTCCGCTAGTTGCATCCTACTATGCGCTTATTGTACCGAGCCAGAATTAAGTTGCACTCTATCAAAAGTAGCTGCTTGTGGAGATATCAATTGCAGTTGCTGTGAAAACTTATAATTTTCGATCGCGCTATCGGAAAAATAGAACGGACCCAGCAACCCGGTTGAAACCCCAGAATACGTCATTTCAGGAATGAGCCAACCAAAAACTCGATTTGTTTGATTAGGGCGCGTCAGGAGTGGAAAAATAGTTAGTGGTGGATGCACGGGTGGCTATTCACCAATTGGTTTTTTCACGACAATAGTTAGTTACAGCCCGCCAAAAGGCTAAAAAAACCCGGTTTCAGAAACCGGTTAAAAAAAATAATGCAACAGCAGGCAACTTCTAAACCCTTACAGACTCAGTTTTTCCCAATTATTCAATTCTTTAATCTCAAAATCTATAATAGTATGAGTGTGTAGAGTGCATTCAGGATTGATACTGCATTCATCTCGATCGCCAATGTTCCCAAAGCTCGCGATCGCGCTAAGATGGCGGTGGCAGTCGTTAAAAATTCCGTTGCCAGCGGCAGATTCCGAGTTATTAACAGCACTTTGCCTACTAAAACCATCTCAACTTCAAAACCTGCGCTCATCAAGTTGTACTTGACCGGAATGTTGTGGGTTAATAATAGTTCTGCTTTACCATGCCAATCAAATATCTGACCGACCCGATTTTAAAAATGTCGGGCAAAGTGCCAATTCGCATCGTCCTTGTTGTGCCTTTTGCCCTCCAGACTTTCGCTGCGGTAGGGTTGACGGGGTGGCTGTCGCTGCGGAACGGGCGCACAGCCGTCAACCATGTTGCCGCACAACTGCGGACAGAAGTCACATCGCGTATCCAGCAACATATTCATAGTTATATTGAAACGCCACACCAAATCAATCAGCTCAATCTTGATGCCATCCGTCTCGGCATTGTGAACGAGCCGGATAGTGATAGTTTGCAACGCTACTTCTACAAACAAATCAAAATTTTTGATAAAATTAGCTACATTCAATTCGCATCCGAAGCAAAAGATTTTATTGGAGTTGAACGCCTCGACGACGGCAAGTTGCAAGCTCAGATTTCTAATCAATCTACTGGCTATAATTTGCATAGCTACGCGCTGTCCGAGTTCGAGGAACCAACCAAGCTATTAAAAACTACTCTCAACTACGACCCCCGCGTCCGACCTTGGTACATAGCTCCGGTGCTTGCAGGCAAACCGACTTGGAGTAAAATCTATAATTATTTTGACGCTCCCAAACTAGCGATTACGGCGGCTCAACCAGTTTATGGCGAGGATGGTAAACTGATTGGCATCCTGGGTACTGACTTGGCACTTTCCAAGCTCAATCAATTCTTGGAAACTCTAAAAATTGGCAAATCAGGACAGACTTTTATTGTAGAAAGGTCTGGGCAATTGGTGGCAAATTCTACTCTGGAACCGCCATTTATTGTTAGCAATGGTGTTGCGAAACGGATTGTGGCAGCCAGCAGCAAGAATGTTCTAATTCGATCGACCGCCCGCTATTTGACAGAACGCTTCGGGGATTTGCACAATATTGACAGATCTCGCCAGTTAGATTTTACGATCGACGGTCAACGGCAATTTCTACAGGTGACGCCGCTTTTAGACAGCAGGGGCCTCGACTGGTTGATTGTGGTGACGGTTCCTGAAGCCGATTTTATGGAAAGGATTAATGCCAACACTCGGTATACTGTGGTGATGTGTCTGGGTGCTTTGGTGCTGGCAACGGCGATTGGCGCCCTGACTTCTAGGTGGATTGTTGTACCGATTCGGCGTCTGAGCAAGGCTGCGGAGGCTTTGTCCCGGGGAGAATGGGACGGGATGGCGGTAGATCCGGGCTTGATGGCATCTGTAGAGCGGGAGGATGAGGTGGGTGTCCTGGCTCGCTCTTTTAATATGATGGCCGGTCAATTGGAAGAGTCATTTACTACTCTCGAAGATCGGGTAGAATCTGCGATCGCCGACAAAAATCAATTAATTATTTCTCTGAAAAACTCGCAGCAAAAACTGGCTCTCCATCTTCACCAAACTCCTTTGGGAGCGATTGAATGGGATCTAAACTTTGAAGTAGCGGAATGGAATTTATCAGCGGAAAGAATTTTTGGATACAACCGCTTGGAAGCTATAGGACGCCACGGAGTCGATCTCATAGTTCCTGAAAGTGCTAAGGAGTATGTCAGGCAACTATCTATAACTTTGCTCACTAATCAAGGAGGAGTTACCAGCCTTAACGAGAACCTCAGAAAAGACGGCAAAATTATTCTTTGCGAGTGGTACAATACGACTTTGGTTGATCCGGACGGCAGCATCATTGGGGTGGCATCGCTGATTCAGGATGTGACTGAATTTCACAGTGCTATGGAGAAGTTGCGGGCCAGCGAGGAGCGGTTTCGCCAGTTGGCAGAAAATATTCATGAGGTATTTTGGATTAGAGAACCCAATCAAAAGCAGCTAGTTTATGTGAGCCCTGCTTGCGAAAAAATATGGAATTTGAGCTGTCAGAGTTTGCAGTCAGAACCGGAGGCTTTTTGGGATGCTATTCACCCGGAGGATATCGATCGCGTCAAGGCTGCTTTTGAGAAACAGGTGCGGGGCGATTATGATGAGGAGTATCGGGTAGTGCGATCAGACTGTTCAGTTTGCTGGGTGCGCGATCGGGCTTTTCCAGTCCGCAGCCAAACCGGAGAAATTTACCGCATCGTCGGTATTGCCGAAGATATTACCCAGCGCAAATTAGCAGAAGAATTCCAAAAAGTCGCTCAAACCGCTCAAGCTGCAAACCAAGCCAAAAGCGCCTTTTTAGCTAATATGAGCCACGAATTGCGAACTCCCCTCAACGCGATTATTGGTTACAGCGATATGCTCAAAGAAGACGCCGAGGATTTAGGCTGCGAAGATTTTATCCCCGACTTGCAAAAAATTCAAACAGCGGGCAAACACTTGCTATCTTTAATTAGCGACATTCTAGATATTTCTAAGATTGAAGCGGGGCGGATGGAACTTTACTTAGAAACTTTCAACCCGGTTAATTTAATTGACGAGGTAGTTTCTACTGTTAAACCCTTGGTAGATAAAAACTTTAATAAGTTTGAAGTTGATTGTGGTAGCGACTTGGGAATGATGTATGCTGACATTACCAAAACTCGTCAAATATTGCTCAACCTGCTGAGCAATGCAGCGAAATTTACAGAAGGTGGCACTATTACCCTCTGTATTGAAAGAGTTAAACATGACAGCTTAACCACTCAAGAAATAGCAGAACCTTCCGACTCAATAATTTTTCGCGTAGCTGATACGGGCATTGGGATTCCCCCCGAACAATTGCAGCATTTATTTCAAGCATTTATGCAGGGCGACGCATCAACTACGCGCAAGTATGGCGGCACGGGTTTGGGATTGACTATTAGTCGTCACTTTTGCGTGATGATGGGGGGCGATATGCACGTTGAAAGCGAGTTAGGTTTCGGTTCGGTTTTTACTGTGTGCTTACCGGCCCGCGTTGAATTATTGGTCAGCAGTTAGTCTTGGTATCCGGGACGCACTTATTACACAAAAAACCAGGTTCATTGACAAAAAACCTACGCTTTCAGATAAGTTCGGGGCAATAAACTAAGGTGATGATAGGATACACCATAAGTCCTAATCCTAGCTAATTTCCCGTTTCCGCCGCCCCAAAAGTTGAGCTGTTAATACGCCGCCGACAAAGCCAAAGAAATGCGCTTGCCAGGAAACTCCCGGCTGCGAGGGCAAAACTCCCCAAATTAAACTGCCGTAGAAGAAACCGACAATTAAAGATACCAAAATAGAGGTAAAGCTGCGTTCAAAATAGCCCCGCAGCAGCAAGAAGCCGAAGTAACCAAAGATTAATCCGCTGGCACCAATGTGAACGGAATAGGGCGCGCCAGTCAGCCAAACTCCGAATCCGCTGACTAGCACAGTGACGGCACTCACGATAAAAAAGTCGCTAATTTCTCGCAGCATGATCAACCAACCCAATGTCACTAAAGGGAGGGTATTGGCGGCTAAGTGAGCAAAACTGCCGTGTAGAAAAGGCATCAACAGGATGCCTTGAAGTCCGTCGAGGCTGCGGGGGCGGACTCCGTAAGCATTCAGCCTGCCTCGGAACAGGAATACATCGACAATTTCGATAATCCAGAGGAGGGAGACGAAGCCACCGAGAATGGCGGCGTGGCTTTGCAATTCGCGGGTGATAGCTTTGGTTTCTGGGTTACTCATGGGTGGTGAGGGCGGTGATACCGATTATTTATCATTGTAGAAGTTTCTGAGCGATCGCGAGCAAAGATTGTTGGGGCGAGGTTTGAGGGTTTTTTGCAGCAGAGCTTATTTAGAAATATTATAAGTTTTATTAAAAATTCCGCATTTTCACGTATAGGATAATTCACCTGGATGCGTCACAATAGTAATTGAACTACAAAAGGAGAGTCAACCGAAGGTTGAAGCTAAAACGTAGAAGACAGAATTTTTACCCTATCAATCAATCGTTGGGCTTGAAATGAGGACACTTTTTAGAGCGCACACCGCCTTTAAAAAAAATCAGGAACTACTTTTCTCGCCATAAGTCATTAATTTAAGAAGTTCAATCCGGTAAAACAAAACGAGATGCTGTAGATACTGATTGTAGATAATATGGCACAAGCTCTACAAAGAGTTATTGGCACCTCGTTATAAAAGAGGAAGAGAGCAAAATGAACGTATTTGAGCATACAGTCTCCTACCGAACTCTGCCAAATTGGGTAGGATTTGGCAAACAAGAAACAGCCGTTAATGTCGCTACAAATTCTCAACCTTACGGTCAAAAGCCACACTTTGACCCCTTGCATCCGCTAAAACAATTGCTTGATAACACTGCAATTAAAAGTCAAAAGTTGGCTCGGTTGCTGTGTAAGTTTATTCCCAGCCAGTGTCCGTTTGAGCGAGAAGTCAAAATTGGCGATCGCACCTTATTATCCATTCCGCCGCTGTGCAAGTTAAATCCTCTTTACGAGCAAGTCGTTGGGCTGCGCTTTCGAGCTTTGTGTTATTTGGCTGACGAGTGCGGCGAAGATGTAACTCCTTATTGTTAATTCTGCAAAAAATTAAAATTTTCACTGTCTTTTCACCCTCCCTTCTCCTTGTTGGGGAGGGTTTTTGTTTTGTGTCGGCTTTCAAGGAACAAAAGTGCGGTCAATTTCTCGATACGCCCAGTAAATCATTTTTGAATCAATTCTTTTTTTCGTGATTGACAGTTATCTCAAGGGTGGTTGTTTGGGAGGCTTTTGTAGGGAGGAGCCCGGTTAGGTAAAACAACTATCAATAGAGGAGAATAGTTAAGCGTAAACAGAAGCGTAAATTGCATTCGTAGGAGGAGTGGCTATCACCCCTGAACAAAAGGAGCGTTTTAAAGCTTGTGCTAGCTTAAAACCGGGATGCTGCTGGTTCGCCTCTTGCCTAACTTTATTGGGTAATCTCCCAAAAGATGTACGGTTTTATCCCCTCTAGAGCGCTATGAGCTAGATACCATGAGAAAAGTGTCAAGGACATCACCAATCTATGTAGGTTGAGCAGTGGAGTGAGGCAACCCACGATTAAAGTTCAGTTTTACTTTCTACATTTTTCCCAAAATTGATATATTAGTAATTGGGGGAAATATTTAAGCTATTTCAACAATATAACTAAGACTAAATGTAAAAATAACGAACTCGGTAATTATCGATCACAACTTATCAAATGTTTTACGCCTATAACTAATACCAAGTGTTAAAAAGAACGTTTTTTGCAGTAATTATTGCGTTTTTATCTTTTATGGTTGCACTCATGCTATCAGCTCAAAGTTCTGAGGCTGTCAATGGACTCTATGTATTTGGGGACAGTCTTTCGGATATGGGAATGGTGTTTCGAGCAAGCGGGGGTCAATATCCGCCTCGTTCGACTTACTTTCAAGGGCGTTACTCGAATGGTAAGGTTTGGGTAGAATATCTTGCCGATCGCCTAAAGGTGCCGCCTGAACGAGTCACTAATTTGGCTTATGGAGGTGCAACAACGGGGAGCGATCGCAATAGCCTTGTCCCTGGTTTGTTAGCTCAAGTTGAGTCCTGGACTAAATCCCAAAAACAGGCAAATCCTCATGCGCTGTATGTACTGTGGGCGGGTGCAAATGATTATTTGCAGGGGGTAAATAATGCGAACCTTCCCGTTGAAAATGTGGCGAGGGCGATCGCGTCTCTTGCTGGTGTGGGTGCCAAAAATATCCTGCTGGCAAATTTACCAGATTTGGGGCAGTTACCGGCGACGCGAACAGGCGCTAATTCTGGAAGGCTCACTGCATTAACACAAGCACACAATCAGGGTTTGAGGCGAACGCTTAAGGTATTAAGTCAACAGCATTCAAACTTAAAGATTGCGACTCTGGATGCTAATGCGCTTTATCGGGAAGCCATTACTTCTCCGGCTAAATATGGCTTGACTAATGTGACGAGTGCGTGTTTATCGGGTGGAGGTGTTTGTGGTAGTCCCGATCGATTTTTGTTCTGGGACGGCATTCATCCGACGACGGCTGCACACAGGATTTTGGGGGAAGCAGCGTCGGCTGTTGTGCAGGAGAGCGGGATGATTAAATCTGAATTGGGGACGCTTCGGTAAACCATTTTGAGGCTGGACGGGCGATCGCCACAATATCGGGACGCTGCCTTTTCGTAGAGGTTGACATAATTTGTTACATGAGAGCAATAGTGGCTCATCTGATATTGTAGAAATTTTCCTCGTGGGCGATCGCACTTCAAGTTTGACAAGGGCGATTCCCTACGAGATAGCTACCCTTCTGGAAAGCTTCGCGAACGCTTTACGATTAATTTTTGATATTTAGCTAAACTCTAGGTGATGCTAATGTCTGCAACCCAAAAACAACTAGATCGCCAAGGTTTTTAACTAGAATTTTCATTGCTGGTTTTAAACGCCAGTCTTCAACTTTACTAGGTGAAAGCGCACCATGTGCAGTGGCATTTCTTAAAGCCTTGGCTAACATAGTAGCATTAGCCCAATCTTCTATAGCAATTCCATTTGAGATGTAAATATGGATTTCTATGGTAAAATAGGAAAGTTTGATAATAAATGAAAGGGAAGAAAGCAAATGGAAGCCAATCAAAATGAAAAAGAAAGAC
>NZ_JAUBRO010000027.1:0-11421 GCF_036701945.1 Microcoleus sp. MON1_C1
GTAAAGGGGTTGAGCGACAGTTAAACTGATGACTGCGATTAGGAAAGCTGATGAAAAGACAGGGGTGGGCGATCGCCCCGGCGCCACAAGATATGCCAGCGTGCTCTTCGGCGCACCTCAAGGCTAACGAACGGGAGCTATGGGAGGTGGAGAAGGTAGAGAAACAGGAGCGAGGACAGGTGGAGAGACTGGCCTGCGAGCAGGTGGAGAAATCCTGAACTGCTGGAGTTGCTGCAGGGTGAGCGATCGCAAAATTCTCAGTCCGAGAGTGTCTCGGGAGATGCTTAAAGCGTAGGATGGCTCCAAATACGGGCGGAAATTGGATTTGTTGTTCAAATAGCTTTCCATGAAAGCTAGGCTGAGTCCGCTGAGGTAGCGGCGGGCTAAAGCTGGTTCGGGCCCGATCGCCTCTGCTGGTGGCAAAAAGAGGCTTTGAGGGGATTCCTCGATCGTTGAGAAGTGAGTCCCGTTAATCATCAACACCAGATATTTGTTGAGCGATGTCAGCCATGTGAACGGTTGAATTTGTTCGAGGAAAGCGGGGGCGACAGTATCGGCGCTGCCTGCTACTACCATGACAGGGATTTGGATTTGGCTGAGGTTTGTTTCTCCGAGAATGCTGCTGACGATGGGGTTGATGGCGATCGCAGCTTTGACGCGCGGGTCGTCGAAATTGTATTGGTTACGATCTAGTCCGCGGGCGCGGCACTGCAACAGTAGGGAGAGGTTCCAAGTATCGTTTTCGAGTCCGCAATCTTTGTCTAGCTGGGCAAAATTAATCCCTGCCCCGGCTAATGCTAAAGCCGTATAGCCCCCGAAAGACTGGCCGATGACGCCAACTCGCTGCAAGTCGAGCTGCCCTTGGTAGGCCGGATCGGTTGTAGAAAGTTTGGTTAAATAATCGAGCAGGTCTTTGATGTCGAGGGGGCGGTTGACAAATTCGGCTGGTTCTGCTAGTTCACTGGCTCTGCCTGTTACTAAGTTTTGGATTTGTTGGGCGTTGCTGCCGGGGTGTTCGGGGACGGCGACGGCAAAGCCGTAGGAGGCTAGGTGTTTTGCTAAATATTGAAAGGAAATGCGATCGGAACCTAAACCGTGGGAAATTACTACTACTGGGGCCGGTTGCGGGCTGCCCTGGGGCAGGTAAATGTCCATATCAAAGGTGCGAGGGCGATTTGGACTCGTCACAGTTACCGATGATTTTTTCCAAGTATAAGGGCCTGGTAGCTGGGGCTGCTGCATTTCTGCGGGCGGTATGGCGGGTTCAGAGGCTGCTTGTGCTTCGGACAACTGGACGACTCCGGCGATCGTCTGATTGGAACGGTTGATCAGCGATGTCAGCTCGTCGGCGATACCCAAGCCGCGAGCGATGTCAATCCTGATGCCATAAGTGGGGAATTTCCGCAGCACGTTGAGTATTGTCAGGCCTTCTGGATCTGAGGCTGCTAAAATCAAGGCGGCTCGGATGGCATAAAATCCGGGCTGCCGAGCTTTGGTTTGAATTACTCGGCCCAAGCGTTTCAGCAGCACTTCTCCTTGAGGCGTGTAGAGAAATTGGGCGATCGTCACCTGGCTGATTTCAGCTTTCGCTTGCAGGGCGCTGCGAATCTCAGCTAGCTGAGATTCTTTGATGTATTGAGCGAAGCCGTCCAAGTTCGAGTCTATTTTGCCTTCTTGGGCGAAGAGTGCCAGGGATTCGATGGGAACTGATTCTTCTAGCGGCCCGTAAGTTACGTAAATTCGCTCGGCACCCATTGCCGGTGCGGCAGTGCAAACAGCAGTGAATGCAAACAATCCTAGGTATTTTGGGGCGATCGACCGCCTAGTGCGAAGGGCAGCAGTGGAGAGGCTCAAAAACAGACAGTTCATAACTTTCACACCTAGGACTTCTAATAATTAGTCGGTGAAACGAGGTAAATTGTTTCGTCAACATTTAATGCCGAAAAATCGATCGGTTGCTTCGGAAATTAGGTTATCGTGGGAAGCATAGCCTAAAAGTAATTTTCTGATTTGACAAGGCTAGCTGAAATTTAAAATTCAACGCCGAGGGGTCAAACCTACTGGAAGGCCCATTGATTATTTTTTCAGCTATGCAAGATATTTTCGATCGAGTTTGTAACTACAGCCTGAGTGAGAGAATTTATGATGTTCAATGCAACTGCTATCCTGATTGACGCTTTTGTGCAAGAGTTGCAGGCCGGCTACCGTCGCACCTACGGCAAGTACAAGCCTGACTACCCTGAAATTATCGCTTGGGCAGGGACTATGGCTCTGGAAAATATCGCTAACTGCGATGCTCTGTACCACAATGTGGAACACACAATGCTCGTGGCTTTGGTGGGACAAGAGATTCTCCGGGGCAAGCATATTCGCGAAGGGGGAGTGTCGCCGGAAGATTGGCTGCACTACCTGATCTCGCTGCTGTGCCACGATATCGGCTACGTCAAAGGTGTTTGCCGCCAAGACCAAGAAGCTGTGGGACTCTACGCTACGGGTATTGACGGGGGCATGGTTTCTGTGCCGATCGGGGCAACTTCTGCCAGTTTAACTCCTTATCATGTCGATCGAGGAAAACTTGTAATTGACGAACGCTTCGGCGGCCACACATTAATTGATGCCGAACAAATCAAGCGCAATATTGAATTGACGCGCTTTCCAGTTCCTGCTAGCGAAACTCATCAAGACAGAAACAATTATTCTGGACTCGCTAGAGCCGCCGATTTGATCGGTCAGTTGAGCGACCCCAATTACCTGCGAAAAATAAGTGCCCTGTTCTACGAATTTGAGGAAGTCGGCACTAATAAAATCTTGGGATACAAGTCTCCGGGAGATTTGCGGCAAAATTACGCCAAGTTTTATTGGAATGGAGTTTTTCCTTACATTCCAGCAGCTTTAAACTACTTGGAATTGACCCAGGGAGGCAAACAGATTATTGCCAACCTCTACGCCAACGTATTTCAGGTTGAACACGCTGAACCGATCGCTTTCAACAAGACAAACGCTCAAGAATTCACAAAATCCAGAAGCACGGGCAATTTAAACGGCGAAAAAGATAGTGATAATCTTCAAGCTTCCATGTCCGGGGAAAACAAGAAATTTGCCGAGTTTCAAGACTTGAATTTGTGATGATTTACACGCACAATTCGGCAGCTATAAAGGCGAGTCAGTCGATTTGAGATTTTACACTTCGGCGTGACAGGTGGGACGAAACGTTCAGCGAGCGGCCAGTCGAACGATTTTAGATTTACTTCCGAGATGACTCTGGAAGGTTGAATAAGAGTCGAAAATTTGGGGCGACTGGCGACTCCTGTCGTTCGCAATTATCCGTTTGTTGGTAGGGTGACAATTAGGATAAGTTTTGATTTTATAGTTGCTGGATCTTTTTTTTAGCTTTAATTGAGATCGATCATCTCAAATCTCCACTCGCCCTAGCAGCAGAGAGGTTGCTCGCTCCTTTTTTTTGAGCTAAAATGAAGAGTTATCATCAAAAATTTAACATCTAAAATCGAAAACCTTAAATTGATATGGCAGCAGAAATTCAGCAGCAAATTCAACAGTTGAGGCAGCAGCTACAGGAAGCTAGCTATGCTTATTATGTTCTCGATGCGCCGATCATGCCAGATGAGGTGTACGATCGACTTTATCGCCAGTTGCAAGAATTAGAATCAGATTATCCGGAATTAATTACTGCAGAAAGTCCGACTCAGCGGGTGGGAGAACAGCCTGCTACTCAATTTTTTAGCGTCAAACACAATATTCCTCTCTACAGTTTGGAAAATGCTTTTAATTTTGAGGAATTTGCTAAATGGCAGGAACGCTGGCAAAAGGTAGCGCCCCCCCTAACCCCCGGTCAAGAGGGAAAGGCACTCCCCCTAACCCCCCCTTGTGAAGGGGGGGGACAAGAGGGAAATGCACCCCCCCTAACCCCCCCTTATCAAGGGGGGGGACAAGAGGGAATAACATCTTCCATTAGCAATCAGGAAAACAGGGAAATTACTCCCCCCCTTAGCAAGGGGGGGTTGGGGGGGGTTTCCTATGTTTGCGAGTTAAAAATTGACGGTTCTGCTTTAGCCTTAACCTATGAAAATGGAGTTTTAGTTCGCGGTGCGACGCGGGGAGATGGCATTGCGGGAGAAGAAATTACTCAAAATGTTAAGACTATTCGATCGATTCCTTTAAAGCTCAATTTAGATAATCCGCCGCCTGTTGTGGAAGTGCGGGGAGAGGCTTTTTTGTCTTTAGCTGTGTTTGAGGAAATTAATCGGGAACGGGAAAAAGCCGGGGAACAATTGTTTGCTAATCCTCGCAATGCTGCGGCGGGTACGCTGCGGCAGTTGGATTCTAAAATTGTGGATAAGCGACGGTTGGATTTCTTTGCTTATACTCTGCATTTAGATGAGGGTAACGAGGAGAAAACGCAGTGGGAATCGTTAGAATTGTTGCGAAGAATGGGGTTTAAGGTAAACCCCAATCGCAAAATTTGCTATTCTTTGGATGAGGTTCGGGAGTATTACGAATATTGGGATACTGAACGGCGAAATTTGCCTTACATGACTGATGGGGTTGTTGTTAAGATTAATTCGGTTTTGCTGCAACGGCAATTGGGTTTTACTCAGAGGTTTCCGCGTTGGGCGATCGCACTGAAGTATCCCGCCGCCGAAGTCCCTACAATAGTAGAAGCTGTCACCGTGCAAGTAGGGAGAACCGGGGCTCTGACTCCTGTAGCGGAACTCAAACCGGTGCAGTTGGCGGGGACGACGGTTTCGCGGGCTTCTCTCCACAACAGCGATCGACTTTCAGATCTGAACCTCCACATTGGCGATACTGTAATTGTTAGAAAAGCTGGGGAAATCATACCAGAAGTTGTGCGAGTTTTGCCAGAACTTCGCCCCCCAAATGCTCAACTTTTTCAAATTCCTAGTTGCTGTCCCGAATGCGAACAGCCTGTAGTTCGGGAAAAGGGGGAGGCCGTTACTCGCTGCATTAATACATCTTGTCCAGCAATTTTGAGGGGTTCGCTGATTCATTTTTGCAGCCGGGATGCTCTGGATATTAACGGTATTGGGGAAAAGTGGGTGCAGCAGATGGTTGATAGCAATCTGGTGCATTCTGCGGCGGATTTGTACGATTTGACAGCGGAAAGATTGATGAGTTTGGAACGCATGGGTAAGAAGTTAGCAGAAAAGTTGGTAAATGCGATCGCCCAATCGAAAAATCAACCTTGGTCGCGGGTACTTTACGGCTTGGGTATCCGCAACGTCGGCACAGTTAACGCTCAATTGCTGACAGAAAGGTTTGCCAATGTGGAAGAGTTAGCAGCGGTATCGGCGGCATCGATTGAGGGGGTTTACGGCATCGGGTCGGAAATTGCTCAAGCTGTTTATCAGTGGTTTCGAGTGCCGGCAAATCAAAGTTTAATTGCACGGTTGAAAACAGCAGGCTTGCAATTGCAGTCAGAAGTGAAAAATTCCAATTTAGCCAGCACAAATTTACAACTTGCAGGCAAAAGTTTTGTGCTGACGGGAACTTTGCCCACTTTGAAACGAGATGAAGCTAAAGATTTGATTCAAAAAGCAGGCGGTAAAGTCACAAGTTCTGTGAGTGCTAAAACAGATTATGTGGTTGTGGGAGAAGATGCGGGTTCTAAGTTGGAAAAGGCTCAATCTTTGGGGGTAGAACTACTGTCGGAAGCTGAGTTATTAGAACTGCTATCAAAACCCTAAATGATTGGTGAAAGTCAATATATCTCTCTTTTTTCTTTCTCTGCGATCTCTGCGGTTCGTAAAAAAGCTGATTCACTTGAACCGTTTTCCGAGAACATCACCAACTATTCTATTGCGCCAAATGCAAAAGAGCCGATCGCGAATTGGGCAATACCTCAAAAGGCATAGAAAGCGCGTTAGCGAAGCCCTCGAAGAGGATCGCACTTGGTGAATATACATACTTCCCCGGCGGTGCTGCCCGAATCTGTTGTCGGTACAGGCTAGTTTTGCTAAAATTTGATAAAGTTTGCAATAGCGATGGCAACTGCCAGCTTAGCAAAATCTCAGCAATCATAGGAGATAAATTATGTCTGAAATTCCAGCAGAACAAACACAAACAAACTTGACAACTCCAGAAATAACTACCGAAAGCTCAATTTCTGGAGGGGAAAACGTGAAAAATAGTTTGGGAAACGTCCTAAATAGTTGGAAATTGAAAGCAGGATTAGCCGTTGCTGTACTGTTTGCAGTATCGCTATTTGCTTTCTACTGGCAGCATATGATTGCAGTCGTAGGTATGAAGAGTTGGTCGGCGCGATCGGGAGCTCAGCCGATAGAATGTATGGTAAGAGATACTAATAACGACGAGTATGTCAGTTGCAGCGCCCTCCTCGATCAGCAGATTGTCCCTCTTGAGTGCAGTTCGAGTTTGTTCAATATCGGCTGTCGAGTCAATTACGGAACTGCGGCACCAAATCCGAGACAAATCAACCCTAGATAGAGCATCTGCGGGTTAGAGATAATTGTTCAAGGAACAGATTTGCTACTTAAAATAGGGGACTTACAAAAAAAATCTCACCGTGAAAATAGTCCAGCAATAAAGAGCGGAAAAGTCTTGCTTTTCTTGTTGTAAATTAGCAGGTAAGTAGACTTACCTGCTATTGCCATTAGGTAATCTGTGATAGATGATGTGCGGCAGTATATTGGCGATCCGAAGGTTTTTGATGATATTACTTTGGTGGTGAGGAAACAGAAATAGAGTTCCAAACCCCCTGGATCGATCGGCGGTTGAAATAGGGACAGCCACGGGGGAACCGCCCCAACCACCCCAAGCGGGCATGGTTCCTAATGTAGAAACTTTCGTCCCTCAGAAGCGGAGACAGAAAAATAAAGATGGCAGCTTACCAAGGGCTTCCGATCATGGTGAAACTACTCCAGTAGTAAGGATGAGAAAAATTTTGGTTTCCTTGTTGTAAATTAGCAGGTAAATTTAACTTGCCACCGGTTGTTACTAGCTGTCCGTTTTCCAGCCGCACTTTACCGGACATTATTGCTTGTTGAGCCAGTTGCAAAGCTTCTGCCTTAGTTGTGGTTCCTCGCAACTGGTGGTAAAACTCGCTCATCAGCCCCAAAGTGCCTCCATCGTCAACATACCACAAACTCCCTAAAGCAGATTTGGCGCCGGATTTGACTGCTAAACCTCCAAAACCTAACTCTGCTTCCCGATCGCCCACAGCAGTTCTACAAGCACTCAATACTAACAAGTCTACCTGCGGATTGCGCCAATTTAAACTCTCCATGCGATCGAGCTGCAATTTGGAATTCCACAGTTGAATGTAGGAATTGCTCGCTTTTCCCGGTTTGAATTCAGCGTGAGTTGCTAGGTGAACGATCCGAAATCCTCCCTTGACGTGTTCCGACTTGAGATTATCTAAAGTGAAAGTAGAATTGAGGAAAGATGGACTCTGCCACTGAGCCGAAATCGACTGCAATTCTATCGGCACACTGGGCAATGGCTCTTGGTCAACAAATTCTGACCTTCCCATTGCTAGCACGGTGGCGTCTCTAACAGCTTTATAATCGGTATTAGTCGAACTAAAACTTGGAATTAGGCTGAAACTGTATTTTTCAATCAAGAAGCCTTTACCGTCGTGTAAAGCGGCAAAGGGCAGGCTTCGCAATCCGGGATCGACTGACAGTAATAAAGTTTGAATTCCTAAGTTTTGTAAGTCTTTTTCTAGGGGTGCGATCGCCCATTTATATAATTGCTGGGCGGCGGCTAGATAGCTGGTACTAGCGCGTTTTGCGGGATTGGTGATTTCAGCGCGCAACTCCTGGACTCTGGGGAAAAGAGCAGCTCTGTTGGCTTCTGGCACGCTGTAGTGAATCGGTCGCCCCACGGGAGGAACTAAAATTAGTTCCAGTCGATCTTCTCGCGAGACTATGTAGATAATACCCGACCGCTTGCCCGGTTGCTCTGCGATATCTTGTAAAGTTTGTTGGAAGGTCGAAATCAAGA
Organism: Microcoleus sp. MON1_C1; assembly: GCF_036701945.1. Classification (NCBI taxonomy): domain Bacteria; kingdom Bacillati; phylum Cyanobacteriota; class Cyanophyceae; order Oscillatoriales; family Microcoleaceae; genus Microcoleus; species Microcoleus sp. MON1_C1. The sequence goes on from NZ_JAUBRO010000027.1 coordinate 8,002, forward strand.
CTTTTTCCTCTGGGAGGTTGGCTTTTACCCCCAAGTATTCTCCAAATTCTTGATTCCTCATTTCTTCGATTCCCCAGACTGTTTTCTGGATATCGTTACCTTCAAAAAGTCGATCGGGAGGCGGGGCGTACCCCAGAACTAAATTAGAAGTAAGGTTGACTGTTGGTGCTTGTTTGGATGCTGGTGAAGATGCTACGATGCCGGCCGGTAATTGACTGGTGATACTTTGATCGATGGTTAAAACTCGATCTGCTGCTACACCGGGATTGTCTAGCGGTGGAATTTTGCGGCGTTGAAAGTCTTCTGAATCAGGGGTTGAAGATTCTTCTTGCGGTGCGGGTATACCTGTGGCTGTGGGCGATGTTGGTGTTGCTGGTGTGGGGACGGGTGCGATCGGCTTTAAGGGCTCTTGTACAGATTCGATGGCTGACGTTACCTGCTGATTTTCCTGCGGAATTCTCGGCTGATTAATGACCGTTACCTGCTGATTTTCCTGCGGAATTCTCGGCTGATTGATGACCGTTACCTGCTGATTTTCCTGCGGAATTCTCGGCTGATTGATGACCGTTACCTGCTGATTTTCCTGCTGAATTGTTTCCGTTACCTGCTGATTTGTTCCGGTTGTCAGCGGAATTGTTGGCGGAACGGTTGGCGGAATTGTTGGCGGAATTATTGGCGGAACGGTTTCCGTTGTTGGCGGAACGGTTGGCGGAACGGTTTCCGTTGTTGGCGGAATTGTTGGCGGAATTGTTGGCGGAACGGTTGGCGGAACGGTTGGCGGAATTGTTGGTGGAATTGTTGGCGGAACGGTTGGCGAAACGGTTGGCGGAATTGTTGGTGGAATTGTTGGCGGAACGGTTGGCGTCGGGTCGATCGCGTCATCAGTCGAAAACACAATATTACCAACACTACTAGAACGCGGAAACGACTGCGATGTAATGGTAGATTGTCCTGTTGTAATTGCACCCGCCGTACCGTTGCTAGCAGCATCCCCCACCACAAACGGTTGAATCGGCGTCCCTCCATCTCCCCCAGCGTGCACAATTGTAATTTTGCCACCACCTGCGCCGCCAGCAGTAGAAATGCTAGCAAATCCCGTCGGCGACAGTGGGGTGGAAAAAGTACCCGTAGCGCGGAAAAAATTGCCTGTGATTGCTGTCACCTCGCCACCGGTGCCGCCTGTACCGCCTTGGGCATTGATCCACTCTACTTGAATATCGCCGATCGGATCTAAGAACACATTGCCGGCATTTCCGAGTATACCGCTAGAGTTAATTTGTCCGGTGGTAATTGAAGTTATCGCCTTAACAGTTATGTTGCCGCCACTGTTTGCCGATGTATTCAAATTGCCTGCGGTAAAATTGTTACCGCTTGTAAATAGAATTTCTCCGCCATTAGTAGTAATATTTTTAACACTTATATCGCCCTTGGCAGTAATATCGACTTTGGCGGCGGTGACATCTCCCGATAAGTTGACTTTTTCCGTGTTTAGTGCTGTCAATTGTTGCGCGTTAATTGTCGAGTTTCCTGTCACATTGCCAGCATTTTCGATCGCAAGATTTCCTAACTTGCTGGTAGCCCCCACCGAACCGTTGAAAGTGATGCTGCCGCTACCGGAGGCTAGAGTTAAGTTGCGGGCCGCATCAATACTGTCGATCGCACCTCCAAAGGCAATATTCCCCCCGGCTGTACTCAATCTCGCATCTTTCGTCAACCCGAGAACACCGTTAATATTGATATTCCCATTATTAGTAGTAACATTGCCACCCAACTTAGTGCTGGCAGCAGCAATATTAAAACCAGAATTGCTCGCAATATTACCGTTAGTGAATTCCGCCTGCGTTGCCGTAACATTCAAAACAGAAAGTGGTGCTGTTCCTCCGATATTTCCTTGCACCAACACATTGCCTGTAGCGGCATCTAAGTTCAACAAATGATTGCCGTCTATCGCACCAGTTATCTTAATATCTCCGCCGCTGGTACGGAGATTAATATCGTTGCCGAGTGTAACAGTGCCGTTGAGAGCGATCGGATTTTTATTGGTATTGATGTCATAATTCAAATTTATTGTGGAAGCCTTGAGAGCAATGCTGCTGTTGTCATTGCCGGTAAGAGTGCCATCAAGTGCGATCGTACCAGTTCCCGTTTGAATATTTACTGGGTCTAAAAATGTAAGATTAGAGGAAATACTAACATTTGCACTGCTATCCGAGCGCCCGATCGCGATCGAGCTAAATCCATTTTGAATCAAATTCAGTTCCGATGCAGTCAAATCTAAAGCGCTAGTATTGTTATCAGTTCCGCCAACAACAATATTTTGTCCTGCGGTTGCAGGTTGTAGCGTTAACGCACCAGTACCAGAAACATTCCCCGAAAAATTAATTTCCCCTGCTGTTAAATTCAGCGGGTTACTACCTGCCGATAAACTCGAACCGAAAGCAATAGTTGCCTCTCCCAGTGTAAAAGTTACAGGAGCTTTTAATGTCACCGGACCACTAAAACTAATGTTATCATTAGTTGTGGTGATATTTCCGCTAACCGCAACAGTTCCCCCGCCCTTTTGAATAAATGCACCGTCTAAGTTCAGGTTTTTCTCAATATTGAGATTCACCTTATTGGTAATTGTGAGCGTGCCGTCATTGGTTGTTGTTACAGTTCCTTTGAGATTAACATTATCACCAGCAATACCGAGATTGCCAGCCACGTTAACTGTATTATTGAAAGTAATGTCGCTGCCGGAGAGAATCGGATTATTGGCAACAGTCACAGCATCTGCATAAGTTTGACTGTCGGTTGTAGTGACCTTCCCGCCTAAATATATCTTGCTGTTGGCAGTTAAACTTGTGAGAGAAGTTGTTTCGCCGATCGCCTTATTGAATGTAACATTACCAGTACCCCCATTCACAGTTAAATCGCTGCTGCCGTTTACTGTATCGTTGAAAGTAATACCGCTGCCGGAGAGAATCGGATTATTGGCAATTGTAACTGCATCTCCATAAGTTTGACTGCCGATTGTAGTGACATTTCCCTTGACTTGAGTTGTGCCCCCAGCATCTGTAGTCAAACTCGCGGCATTGATTGTTTGATTAAATGCGGTTGTTCCTGTAGAGTTAGCGGTAATATTTCCTAATGCCTTGGTATTGCCAACTGCACCATTGAATGTAATATTACCTGCACCCCCATTTACAGTCAATTCGCGGCCAATGTTACTGGCATCAACAGTATTATTGAAAGTAACGCCGCTGCCTGAAATAATCGGATTAGTGGCAATTGTAACTGCATCTCCATAAGTTTGACTGTTAGTTGTAGTGACATTTCCCTTGACTTGAGTTGTGCCCCCAGCATCTGTAGTCAAACTCGCGGCATTGACTGTTTGATTAAATGCGGTTGTTCCTGTAGAGTTAGCTGTTAAATTGCCGA